>UQXF01000016.1 GCA_900544905.1 uncultured Clostridium sp. | reverse complement strand
TTTCACACCTATATAATGCAACAAAAAATGAGAATTACCCAGCTGTTGCTTTCTGGTAATTCTCATTCCGTTTTATCCTGATACATTTCCGATATTCTGTCTATACCGGTATTCTATTTTATGGTCGGGTCCGTTGGGTCCCATGTATGCTTTGAACTCAGCTTTTTTGCCTTTGGTTTGTCAAACGGTCCCGGATTTTTCTTATTATTATATATAATAACCTTTGTTCCAATCTTACAGTTATCATATATCCACTTTGCATCTCCGGCTGTCAACCGGATACATCCATGGGATGCCATGGTTCCAAGCTTATTATATGCCTTCACATTCAGGGATTTGTTATCCCGTTCCACATCATAGTATACAGAGTGGAATAATATATCCTGTGTCAGATGCTCACACCACTGTCCCCAGGAAGGTCCCATCAGCTCATGCCAGCGCAGCTTGTCTTTAATACGGAAGGTTCCTGTCGGCGTATCCTTACCGGCTGAACACACAAATGCCACAACCGGAATCGTATAGCCCTTATTCCCATCCTTCGCATATACCGTAACACAGCTTGCAGTACGGTTTACCCTGATGATATAAGAGGACTTCTGCTTTTTGGTCAGCTTCTTTCTCACATCCTGCTGCAGCTGTCCCTTCTTGTTAAAATAATATTTATATTTTCCAACATATTTCCAGCCGGTCATTGCGGCAAATGTCTTTTTGTCAAAATAATATCGTTTACTTTTCTTGTCACGGTACCAGCCGGATTTCAGATAGTGCTTTGAGGTAAAATTATAATACTTTCCGTCAATCTTTTTTATGCCGGTTCCCTCATAGCGTGCGCCATCCTTTTTCTGGAAATAATAATACTTCTTACCAACCTTAACAACTCCGGTTTTTAAAGAATAATCCTTATTAAAATAATATGTTTTTCCCTTAATCTTCTGTTTTCCAAATTTCTTGTACAGATTTCCCTTGGTGTCAAAATAATATAATTTATTGTCAATCTTCTGTATTCCTTTTACCTTTTCACCGTTTATGTAATAGCATGTCTTTTTCTTATTCCAGCCATTGGTATTTGTCACCTCAGTTGTTGTCTGTGTCGTACTCTGGACCTCTGTCGTTTTATCCGGCTTCGCATCCACTACAGTCTCAGCTTCTGCGATGTTTCCCATCTGAAGCATTCCACATAAGACAAAAGCAGAACACGCAAGAAAATGCTTTAGTGTCAAAATCTTTTTCATTCTCTTCTCTCCATTCTTTTATACTTAAAATACCTGCTGCCCGGCAGCTTCTTTATTATAGCCTTTGCAGCTTGTATTTTCAAGACTATTATATACCCGTCCTTGTATTATTTTTGTATTATGATTGCATCATTTCTGTAAACACCTGTCAAATCCTTCTATTTTTTGACCTTTATCTTCTTTGTGGAACTGTACTTGCCATAATATACCTTCCCCTTAACCTTCCGGTAAGCCTGCACCCGTACATAATAGGTTTTGCCCTTCTTTAATTTCTTTAAGGTATAAGTATTCTTTTTCGTCTTTATTTTTACTGCCTTAGTAAATTTCTTATTTGTTGCATAGACAATCTGATAGCCGGTCGCTTTACTTACCTTCTTAAAGGTAACCTTTATTTTTTTGCCCTTCACATTTTTTGCAGATATCGTCTTAACCTTACCGGGCTTATAGGAAGCGGTTGTACTTTTTTTACCGCTTCTTGTCTGGTACTGTCCCAGTACCCATTGCCCTGCCTTCGATAAATCCGACTTTTTCCATCCGCTTTTCTTAGAGGTTCCGGATTTTAACAGAGCAGAGGCTTCCGCTTTATTGCTGAGACTCCAGGCAAAATAGCTGATTCCGTTTTCATCCAGCAAATCCAGCCACTTTCCGGCTTCCTTTGTATTTAAAGAACCGGCGCCGCTGGCTTCTGAAACACCAAACTCCGTTACCATCACCGGAAGACCGTTTTTCAGAGCTGTCTTCAGCTTCTCCCTGTAAGAGTCCTTGTGGGTAGCGGAATAAAAATGAAGCGTATACATGATGTTATCATATTTCAGTGGTGATTTAGATGCCACATCCACATCCTGGGACCAGTTCGGTGTTCCCACAATAATCACTGCATCCTTGTCATTGGCACGGATAACCGGAATAATCTCATTGGCATATTTCTTAATCTGTGACCATGTGGTTCCTCCGTTTGGCTCATTGCAAATCTCATAGATTACATTGTCATATTCTGCATACTTCCCGGACATTTCTTTAAAAAATGCCTTTGCCTTTGACTGGTACTTCTGGGGATTCTTATCATTTAAGACATGCCAGTCAATAATGACATACATTCCCAGCTTACTGGCTGCCTTCACCCCTGTATCTATACGCTTTTTCAGTGTTTTCTGTACCGTTGCCTGGGATTCTGCTGCTCCGGCTTTATCACAGTATCCGTAGTATTCTGTGGTATACATAGCAAGCCTTATGGCATTGACCGAATACTGGTCTCTCAGGGTCTTAAATGCGGCCTCTGAAATGTAGGGATATCCCACGTCCCAGTTAATCCCATGGGTGCTAACCCCTCTAAGCTGAACCTCCCTGCCGGTCTTCTGGCTGACCAGTCTGGTTCCCTCCACCTTCAGGGCGCCATTTTCTTCCACCGCTGTTGCTGCCAGAGATGTATGACTGCCTGCTAACAGCCCCATTCCCAGCATAATCACACTGAATAAGATTTTTATGCTCTTTTGCAGTCCTGTAGTCTTCTTTCCTTTTCTGTTCTCCATCTGTCTTCTCCCCCTTTTTCATTCTCTGCTTCCCGTAAATAGAAAAGAATGGCAGCTATATTATATAGTTGTCATTCTTTCTGTCATCCTAATATGCTTCACTGGACGGAGTATTCGTCTGAGTCGGTGCTTCCGTTGTCTTATCATCCGTAAACTCATCACCATATCCGGTCTCATTTGTAATCTCCGCACTGATTCTCTGCACCTCAGCTGAAGGTGTATAGGTTGTATCCTCCGGATACAGGAATTCGTGTAAATGCTTCACGTTGCTAAGCAAATCACATGGAACTACAACACTACCCTTGGAACCCAGGGTCGGTGTCTGGTTTGCCAGAGGGAAACCAATATTATCCGCTAATTTATAATCAAATATACTGGTTGCCAGAGAAATAATCTCGCTATTCGTCATATTCGTTGCAATCTGTGGAAATACCTCATTAATCACATCCGTAATCGTTGATAAATCCGATTCCTTTGCCTTCTCAATCATGGCTGAAATCACAGCCCGCTGTCTCTGGGTTCTCTCAAAATCTCCGTTACCAACCTTACGGATTCTTGCATATGCAGTTGCCTGTGTTCCGTTTAATGTCTGCTCTCCTGCTGACCAGACGCCATCTGAGGCAATTCCCGTAACCTCAACCTGTTCCTGAAGATTTTTATTCAGATTGTTAATCTCATTGCTCTTTACATCAATGGTAATACCGCCTAACGCATCAATCGCATTTGTCAGTGCCTTAAAATCTACGGATACATAATCCGTAATATTCAAATCCAGATTCTTATTCAGCGTCTCCACTGAACAGATTGGTCCTCCAAGGAAATACGCATGGGTAAACTTCTGGGTAGACGGTGTAGGTCTTGCCATCTCCAAGAAGCAGTCTCTGTAAACAGAAACCAGCTTAACCTCCTTGGTCTCATTGTTAATGCTGGCAATAATTACCGCATCACTGTGAGCCACACCCTCCTTGGTCATATCTGCATCATCTCTGGTATCCAGGCCAAATAATGCGATTGTAGTATACTTCTCCACCATTGTATCGGTAACCGCATCACTGACATCAATCTCCTCCTTGGGAGTGTCCTCTCTTCCCATCTTATTTAAGGTATGATTAACATAATACCATGCATATCCTGCAACCAGTCCAATAAATATGAGAATTTCCAATACCAGAATTAATCCCAGCTTTTTATTTTTTGTTTTCTTCCTATGTGATTTGCTCATGAAATCTCATCCTCCTATACGATACCTAATATCCTTACTCTACTGTAACTGATTTCGCAAGGTTTCTCGGCTTATCTACATCCAAACCCTTTGCAACAGAAACATAATAACCGAATAACTGCAATGGAATAACTGCCAGGGATGGTGTAAAACACGGATGCGTTTTTGGGATGTACACTGTAAAATCAGATGTGTCCTCCATCACACAATTCCCCTTATTCGTCAATGTAAAGATGTAACCACCTCTGGTTCTTACCTCTACAATATTACTTATCATCTTTTCATATAAATCCGGCTGGGTAACTACCGCCACCGTCAAAATTCCATCCTCAATTAACGAAATGGTTCCATGTTTTAATTCACCGGCTGCATAGGCCTCTGAATGAATATAGGAAATTTCTTTTAATTTCAAGGACCCCTCTAATGAAGTAGCATAATCCACTCCTCTTCCTAAAAAGAAGACATCCTTTGCATTTGCATATTTACTTGCAAACCACTGGATTCTCTCTTTATCGCCCAGTATCTCGGAAATTTTATCCGGCAGGCTCTTAAGCTCCTGAATCATTTCATGATACTCTTCACCGGTTATGGTTCCCCTCACATCTCCAAACAGCACTGCCAGTAAATACAGCGCTGCCAGCTGTGTGCTGTAAGCCTTGGTTGTGGCAACGGATATCTCCGGTCCCGCCCAGGTATATAAGACATTATCTGCCTCTCTTGCAATGGTGGAGCCCACCACATTTACAACGCCCAATACCTTAACACCCAGCTCCTGTGCCTTCCGGAGTGCCGCAAGAGAATCTGCCGTTTCTCCCGACTGGCTTATAATAATCACCATGGAATCCGGCTCTAAAATCGGATTCCGGTAACGGAATTCCGATGCCAAATCCACTTCCACAGGAATCCTTGTTATCTTTTCAATTATATATTTGCTGGTGACACCCACATGATAAGCAGAACCACATCCGATAATATAGATTCTCTTCAGGTTCTTAATGTCCTCCTCGGACATATTCAGCTCATCAATAACAATCTTATCGTCCTTAATTCTTGGGCTGATGGTATCCAGCACTGCCTTCGGCTGTTCATATATTTCCTTCAGCATGAAATGCTCATAACCACCCTTTTCGGCAGCCTCCACATCCCATTCAATCGTTTTCGTTTCCTTCGATATGCTTTCCATATCCTCGTTGTAGAAGGTAATACCATCTCTTGACAGCTCGCAGATTTCCCGGTTTTCAATGAAGTAGACCTCTCTGGTATATTTCAAAATTGCCGGAACATCCGAAGCAATAAAATTCCCTTCCGGAGAGACGCCTACAATCAAAGGCGAATCCTTCCGGACTGCATACATCTTATCCGGATAATCCTTAAACAGAATACCCAGTGCATAAGAACCCTGCACCCGGTGCATTACCTTTTCCACTGCCTTCAACGGATTACCCTCATAATAGTAATCCAGCAGGTGTGCTACAACCTCCGTATCCGTATCTGAAACAAAGGTATATCCCTTCTGAATCATCTTCTCCCTGAGAGGCTGGTAATTCTCAATAATGCCGTTATGCACCACTGCAATCGTCTTATTGCTGTTAAAATGTGGATGTGCGTTAGAGACAGATGGTTCTCCATGGGTTGCCCATCTTGTGTGCCCTATTCCCAGCGTTCCTTTCAGGCTTCTTCCATCCCCTGTCAGGTCCCTAAGCGCCTGAAGCCTCCCCTTGGCTTTCACAATTTCAATATCGTTTCCGTCATATACTGCAAGGCCGGCAGAATCATAACCACGGTACTCAAGCTTCGCCAGACCATCTAACAAAATGGGGGCAGCCTGTTCCTTACCGATGTAGCCCACAATACCACACATATGTCGTCCTCCTTATTGTCACTCTGCTATTACTATATGAAATAGGTTATTTTCAAATTACAAAACTATCACGATTATATCACTTTCTCATATTTTTTACAATACACGTTTTCTTGCGTTAACTACATTTATTATGGTAAACCGTTTTTCTCTCCCCACTGGAAAAAACAGCAGCCCTTCTCCTTGTACGGCACGGCTTCTAACCCGGGAAATAGTATTTTATCACTCCGTTTATGGCATAAAAGCAAAAATAGTAAAATGCCTTCACCCTTCCAAAGCCTATATAGCGGTACACACCATAGGTCATTTTTGCGGATTTCAGCTTATTCCCGGATTTTGTGCCCTTCATCACCCGGTATTTCAGCAGCGGTTCATTTATACCATAGGCTTTTCCATATTCCTTCAGAATGGACAGCCACATGATATAATCCTCATGGAGATGGTCCTGAACCATGGGATACCGCTTCGCAACCGATGCAAGCACCATCACCCCGGAGGTATTTAGTACATTTCCCTTCAGCAAATCCCGGTAGCATACCTCTTCCCTTATGCCAATAACCTTCCCGGTCAGGTTTCCGTTTTCATCGATAAGCTCCCTGGCTGTGGAGGATAATACCGCATTCTCTTTTTCCATCAAAGACACCTGTTTTAAAAGCTTATCCTCTGTCCAGTAATCATCCGCATCCAGAAATGCAATAAATTTTCCCTTTGCAAGGGCAATTCCCTTATTCCGGCTCGCCGCCACTCCCTGATTAGTTTCATTACTAATACAGATAAGCCTTCCGTCCCGGCTGAAGCTCTGAATCTGCTGTGCTGTTCCGTCTGTGGAATTATCATTTATTACAATTAATTCTAACGGAACCTGTTGACACAGCACGGATTCAATTGCTGTACCTATGAACTTTTCACAATTATATGCCGGCATTACCACCGACACTAAAATATCATCCATGCTTTACTCCGTTTTCACGCTTTTTTGCTATTTTTTCCTTTCCCATGACAATCATTTTTTTGATAAGCTCCCGGTTAATATAGACTGCAAACAATATTCCCAGAACTATATTTAACAGGTTAAGGGGAAGCTTATTAAACCATGAAAGAATGCACATAATAACCAGAAACAGGATATATCCGAAAATATTCGCATAATTATATTTGATATACTGGAAATTCAGTACATTCCGCATCCGGTAAACAGCAAGAAACATATACGCCACCAGCGTAGAGACAGACGCCGCATAAATTCCAACGGATTTTACCAGAAGCAAATCCACAACAAGATTGATTACTGCCGCAATAATCGTGGTTCCTCCCACACTCTTTGTCTTTTTATGTGCAATGTAGATTCCCCCCAGGAAAGATGACATGGAGGAAAAAAACATCGCCATCATAAGAATCGGCATCTGGCAATATGCCTGCCGCCCGTAATCACCCCGTATCAGAATGATAAATAAAACCGGCATTGCCGCTATCAGCATTGCCATAATACCGGACAAAATACGCAGAATATTATCAAACATTTTGCCATAGTAGACAGATACATCCTCGTCCTTAGAATTTAAAGACGCATTTTCCTGCCATGCCTGGGTAAATGCACTGTTTGCCAGAGAATACATGGACGGGATTTTATTTGCGACGCCATACACCGCATTTGCATTAATTCCCATAAAATTAAGCAGAACCAGCCTGTCCGAAAAATTCAGCAGCCATAAGGACAGGGAATTGGGAATCATGGGCCAGGAATAGCTTATGAGCTCCTTGAGCATTGATTTTGACACAAGCCTGAAATCAATCTTAGAAATGATATGTCCCTTTGCAAGAACAATAAAAAGCGCCACAATGGTGGAACCTGTCATGGCAATTAACGCTCCAATCAGTCCTCCATCAATATAGTATACCATTAAAATTACCAGCAGCATATTGACAATGGGCTGTACCGATGTACATAGAGAGTACAGCATAGGACGGGACAGTCCCCTCACCACCTGTACAAGGGTAAGAAATAATATATCAGAGAAAAAATATGCACAAATGAGAATCCGTACCTCGAAGGACAGCTTATATAGCGCAAAATAAAGAACAGACAGCGATATTACAGAAGAAACCGTCACAAACAGCAGTACATTGGTAATCACCCGGTTTCGTTTTGTTTTATCGTCATTACAGTCTATCAAAAACCGGAACGCTGCTGTCTGTACCTGCAACGTTGCAACAGGCAGAAACAGGGATACCAGCGTGGAAATCAAATCATAGGTTCCATATTCCGCCTGCGTAAGCTTTGCAGTAATAATCGGAAGCGTAATCAGCATGGACAATTTTGGTAAAATTGTCCCGATAGACATTATAATCGTATTTTTAGCAAGTGTTGTTTCTCTACTCATTGTTACTCTTCACCCATTCTGATATACATTCAAAACAATTTTCAGCCTGAATTTTCAGGACATGACTTTTAATAACTTCTTTTTCGTTACCGGCATTATCAGCCATCCGTCTGACTGCCTCTATTATTGCAGCTTTATCACATGTATCCGACGTGATATCAAATATATAGGAAGACTGTCCCACATTTTCCGTCAATTCCCTGTATTTAACTGCCCATCCCAGGGCAATAGCAGGTATATAATTTTTATAGGCATGGACAATTCCGTGGAATCTTGAACAGATTATAAACTCAAAATTTTTCACAAAAGCATCATATTCAAGGCAGGAAAAATCATTTTCCAGTAAATGTACATGTGCTTCCTCCTCAAACATTTCCGCTATTCTCTTACAAAATGCCAAATCCTCACCGGAATGCCGGAAAACATAGACCTCTTTTTTCTGTGCTAACAGCTCCTCTATTATGGCATGATAAATATCCAAAACCTCTGTGACATTACCGTGCCTGAAGCATTGTGCGTTTGGTACAATTCCCACATTATGCTCCGTTTGGATTTCCGGCAGGGATAATGCCGGTGGATTCACATAAATATGATTAAGATTAACCCCTGCATTCTGTAATACCAAATCCTTTGAAAGCTTTACATTTTTTAAGCCAAAATCCCGGGTAAGAAATGTGTATCCTTCCTTTTCACGGGCAAATACCGTGACCGGATATCTCAGCAAATCCGCTATTTCATCCTTAATATCCTCCATACCGGAAGGAAATTCAAAGGGACCAAAGGACTGGGGCATAATAAAAACAGGAATGTCATGCCGCTTTGCAAGGCGGATTGTATTTAAGAAGTTTTCATTAGTACGTCTTGACCACTTGTCCCCAAGCGCAAAGCCGCTGACATCTACAATCAGATTCATGGAAGAAATGTATTTTCTGGCATCCATGAATTTCCAGAGATTGGTGCGCTTTCCCTTCACAAACCTCATACACCCTTTGGCAATGGCGACAAAAAAATTAAATACCGCCTGCTTTCCGCCAAGAGCAATATACCTGCCCTCTCTCGAAAAGCAAATCTGTTTAAAGCATACATTATCAAGCTCCGGGTCCCCAAGACCACATCCAAAATAGATTTCGCAGTCCGGGATTCTTTTTTGCAGCTCATCAATTGTAACAAAAAGCATTGACTGCGCACCCTTATTATTAAAATTTGCACCGGTTATCAGCACTTTCATAGACATATAGAACTCCTTCGCATCACATTTTTAACCTTAAGCTTTATATTTTTCCAGACGAGACAAAGCGATAACATCCAGGAAGCCCTGCCATAATTTGTCCCCACCCTGATTTTGAATCGTTTGAACCAGTATTTCATCCTTACCTTTAACGTAAGCTCCGGCTCTGTAAACAGACTGCCTGTCACATTGATTTTCTCTTTGACGGAACGTCCCTTTAATTCTGCATAGCAGCTGTTTAAGGCGCGTTGCTTTAAGTGCTGGCTGGCAACGACATGCTCTTTGGAAGAACTTTCACAGTAGATGGCAGAAGCATATGCGTCCCATACTCTCTGCCCTTCTTGTGTCCGCACAATAACGCTGTTGCTTCCCTTTGAATCTGAGTTGGTGCCTGTGTAATTATCCCCCACAGAAATATCCGCAAACATATTAAGCTTATCCAGACAATACAGACAGCGCTCCGGCTGAAAATAATCCTTAACCTTCATTCTTTCCGTATTTGGCAGATTCATAACCCTGCCTGCATCTGAAATTATCTGTACCCCGCCGGGCCATCCGCCTGCTTCCTTTGTGCGGAAGAAAAATTTATCCATCCGCTGACCCTTCAGGACAGAATGTCTGCTAAAATAATCAACCACATTACCGGTCATTGTCTTATCACAGAACAAGCCGATAATAAAATACTGCTTCCTGTCCAGCTTATAGGAATCAATGACATTCATAATTCCCTGTACAAAACAGCCTGTACCCACAAGAATAATCTTTTCCCTGCGATGTGACAATATATAAGAAACCGCTTTTTCCTGGGACACCGGCAGATAGCGTGATTTTTGTGTATCATCAAGAGATTGTCCTGCTGTATACCGCTTCACCGCCGCTTCATCATCCAGATACCGATGCGTACCAATCAGAAATGCCGATTCGTATTCTTTATTCTCCAAAAGGCGGTATACCAGCTCTGTTACCACGCCGCCGCTTACACCGTTGCCGCGTCTCTTCTCATCCAGGGAATATGCAGTGTATACATTGCGGTAACTGCCAAACCAGAAGGAAGCTTCTTCTGTGTCATTTACAAACCTTGTATAATCAAACCCTTTTCCAGGACACACCTGATAACATTTCCCACATTCAATGCAGCTGTTTTTATCAATTGCCGGAAGCTTCATTCCTTTTTCTTTGTGAAATGCAATGCAATCCTTCGGACAGACCGCTTTACATATCCCACAGGAAATACATAAATTATTGCACACTGTGCTCTCAATCGTATTCATTCTAATAACCTTTACACCTTATCATTCTACAGTTTTTTACAACTTAAGCCCTTTCCGCCGCCTGTAATATCACCTGGCACACACATTCCGAATGAAGGGTTATGACCTGTGCTTCTTAATGTCCAGCCACCATGAAAGCTCAATTTTTGCCTTGTGAAACAGCGTTACCGGATTCAACAGCCCAATATCAAAATACCGCACCCCGTTCCTGTGATACAGCTTTAATATTGCAAATAATTTTTTTATCCCCCAATGTTCAATAAAGACATCCACAAGCTTTCCGAGCGCCAGACGGTCAATATGTGCATAGCGGAATTCCTTCTTTGACAAATGCTCTCTTAAGAAAACATACCGGTTTACCAGAATTTCAATCCGGGTATCAAACCGTTTCTCATCTTTCTTTGCCGTCAGGGTCTTCCCCCCTCTCGTCACACAGTAGATTGTCTGGTCAGAGGCTGCCACCTTCCGGCTGTAAAAGGCGCATTTCGTCATACACATAATATCATTGGATACCATCACCTCGTCAAACTGTATTGCATTTTCCTTCATAACGGAAGCCCGAATCAGCTTTGACCATGGTGTACAGAAGCCATATTTCATTTCTGTAAGTGTCTTTAAGTTCGGCTTTTTTATATAGTTTTCCACCAGTTCCATATACATGACATGTCTGGAGGATGGCTCCCCGGTGCGGATATCCATGCTTGTAGGCGGAAAATAAACCATATCCTCTTCGGAATCCAAATAAGGCTCCACCTTTCCATAAAAATCTTCTAAAAAGAAATCATCTGCATCTGCAAATAAAATCCATTTTCCCTTTACATTCTTTAATGCCACATTTCTGCTGGCTCCTGCTCCCTTTACACCTGTATCGTTCCTGTAAAACTCTACATTCATATGGTTTTCCATATATTGTTTTAATTCGGTCAAATCCACGCTGCTGTTATCATCTACAACCAGAATCTCCACATCATCCCGTAACGGGATACTGTCTATCAGCTTCATCAAAGAATCCGGTGTATTGTAATGTGGAACAATAATTGATATCTGAATTTCGTTCATTTTCTCCTCCAGCATTCTTAAACGGCTGCACTATTCCTTCTTTTCATTATCATAATCAATTTTGCGGACATGATACTGGATATCCTCTAAAATCTTCCTGTTTGCCGCAATAATATCTGCCTGCAGACCAATTATTCCAGTCATACATCCCAACATCATTAATGTAGATGCCAGAATCAGGGACTGAATATGTCCTGCTGCCCCACCTGTAAAGAAAAATACAAGATACCGGACTCCAAGAATTACACCTATTAAAAACAGAATCAAACCAATACATCCAAAAAATTTCAGCGGCTTGTACATCATAAAGGAACGTATAATTGTTACCATGGATTTTTTAATATACCCAAACATGCTGCTAAACAGTCTGGAAGCCCGAAGCTCTGCATTGGTACGGATTGGCACAGAGGTCATTGCCATTTTTTCGTGCCCCGCCTGGACAATGGTCTCTAAGGTATAGGTATATTCATTTATTACATTCAAACGCATCGCCGCTTCCCGGCTGTATGCCCGAAAACCGCTTGGTGCATCAGGAATATCTGATTTGGAGGCTACTCTTACCGTCCAGCTGCCAATATGCTGTAATTTTTTCTTAAGAGGTGAAAAATGTTCTGTATCGTCAATTGGCCGTTCCCCAATTACGATATCCGCTTTTCCCTCTAAAATCGGTTTTACAAGCTTTTCAATATCTTCGCCACAGTACTGGTTATCTGCATCCGTATTTACGATAATATCCGCCCCTTCACGAAGACAGGCATCTAATCCGGCCATAAATCCCTTTGCCAGACCCTTATTCTGTTTGAAGTTCACCACATAATGGACGCCCCATTTTTTTGCAACCTCCACAGTATTATCACTGCTTCCGTCATTAATAATCAAATATTCAATCTCATCAATGCCCTCAATCTGCTTTGGTAAATCATTCAGAGCAATCTCAAGTGTTTCCGCCTCATTCAGGCAGGGTATTTGGATAATCAGCTTCATTTTTTCTCCTTCTTTCTATAATTATTCTTCCAAAAATAATGCTACCTACTCCTGGTATCGTTCATACTTTCCCTCCAGGTAAGTATTTATTTCTGCATTCCAACCTCCAATCCATTCATTATTATCCAGCTGATAAATATATTCCGGCTGATAAAAGAGCAGCTTCTCTATTTCACTGGACAACAATACTGCATTTTCATTAGTCTGGACAGATTCTAAATTATATATAATCTCCTTATCATAACAGGACACCAGTACTGCTTTACGGTATGTTTCGCTTCCAAGACAATAAATATCCAACTCATCAAACTCTTCATTATCTTCTAGTAGTTCATATGTTGCATTACACGAATTATACCGTCTTTCTGCGGCTGGTTCACATTGTAACTTTTCCACTCTCCAGGTCAAAGCTGCTGAAAACATAACTACAACCGCACAGAATGCTGTAAATTGCCGTCTTCTATACAAAAACAGCAAAACAATCGTAAATACGATTAACAGGCTCAATGCAATAAAAATAACATTCTTTGAAAATCTTGTCTGCTTACTATATCTCGCAAACGGAAGGAACAGATAAAGTGACGCATTCTCTTTCATACTATTCCCTTTCAATGCCGGGTAAGAATAAAATACAAAGGTGAAAATAATCATTGCATTTAATACAAACGACCAAATTGTAATCCATTTAAACCTGAGGGACCTATTATTTTTAAGAAAAGCAAGCCCCATTAAAAGAAATGGACCTAAAAATGGTGCAAAATATCTGCTATACAAAAGAAACCTTATTTTCCCATTAGAAGCGCCAAACAGGGAAATACATGCTACCATACCCCAAAGCGATACAAACGAGAAAACAGATAATATAAAAGTTTTTTTACACTCTTCTCCCTCTTTTATTTTCTTAAAGTTTTTGTAGAGATAATAAAGAAAAACAGCAGATATCACCGTAAACAGACCTCCCGTTTCAATAGAAACCGTTCCGGCAAGTGAAAAGAACTGTAATATTAATCTTTTTATTCCCTCTAATGATGTTAATGTTGCATATTGCCACGTCCCTGTCGCCATATGTTCCACCGAATTTGGCATAACAACTGTTCCATCCTTTAGATATAAGTTCGTCTGAACATAATTTAATAGAATTTTTTCTAAATAAAAGAAGATTCCAAACACAGCACCAAATGATACCGGTTGCACAAGCCACTTTTTATATATAAGCAAATACAGCAGAACAAGAATTCCAAGTGATACAAACAAAATCAGGCATCGGCTATGAACAAGATATGCATAAGCAGTCACCATGCCTAATATTGCAGATAACCAGACTCGTTTTCTGCCAGTGGATTGGGATAACTCCAATAAAATATATATAATCAACCATGTAATAAGCGCCAAAGGCAGTTCATTATATATAAAACCTTTAAAAAATAAGACAATCGAATTACAAGAACAAACCAATGTTATTACTATGCTATTCATCCGATTTGTTTTTAAATATTTTCTTGCAATATGATAGATTAGCAAAACCATTGCCCCAAAAAACAGGACATTTACAAATAGCATTGCACGATAAATAACAACAGGATTCGTGAATATCTTATATATCGGTGCTAAAAGCATTGTATAGCCAAAATTATAAAATTTATGAAGAGACATATAATTGCTCCAGTCATATCCGGCAAAAAAGGCTGCACCTGAAATAGAGTATATTTCATCTGCAACAAATGGTAATTTTCTATAAAAAATTCCACCTCCCTGTGTCAGCAAAACCAGTAAGAATAACCCGCACATAATTTTCCCATCACTCAGTGCCTCTATTCTATCGGTGACTGCCTGCCATATTGCCGGTTTCTTATTCAATACCAGCCATACAACCAAAAACAACACCATACATCCAAACAGTAGTTTTAATAATTCCATTACTTTCTAAACCTTTCATTTATTTATTCTCTGTAATCCTTTGTTATTTCCATTTATATTGCTTGTTCTTTGACAAGGATATTTTACTGACAGATTTCTTTGTAACCTGTATTGCTTTGCTTTTCCCAGCTTTGGCATAACATTTATTCTTCTTTGCAATCACCTTTCCAAACCGGGACGAAGAATGGGAATATACATAAAATCCCTGTCTCCCCCCTTTAATGGTGTTATTATTCACCTTGTATACCGCTTTTTTCATGCTTGAAGGTGCCTTGCCAAACATGGCAATGTGCAGTCCTACAGAATACGCTGTGCCGGTACGCTTACTTTTGCAGATTATTTTATTATTCTCTACCGTTGCCCCCAACACATTAAAAAGTGCTACTGCCTCAGCGGAAACACCTGTAATCGTATTGTTCCTTAGTACCACATTCTTATGAAATTTTGTCTGGTATTTTTTCTCCTTGGACGCATAATTGGCACAAATTCCTCTTCCTCCGGTAATTGTACAATCGGTCACTGTAATATTCTGGCAGGTTTGTCCCTTTACAAATTTGCTCCCATAATTCCCTACTGTCGGCGCAGTAACCGGAGTTGCTATATCAATCTGCAATTGTTCTTCTACGCAGCTCGAACTACATTTTCCAATCCCCTTCAATATGCAATTATCAACAGTTACATTCTTACATGCGACCAGCTCAACTGCGTGCCCTGCATAATTACAAATTATAGTAGCGTTTTTAATTGTAATGTTCTTGCTATGTGAAAACTGAACCATCGACTTTTTAAAACCGTTCTTATCTTTATTTTTCCAAATTCCGCCATCTATTGTAAAATTATTCAACGAACCGTAATTTGTCTTCTTCGGCCGGTTCCGGAATGCACCGGTTTTTGAAATAATGGTTGCTCCTGTAGCCGTAATAGACTGATTGCTTTCCACCCAGAGCGTTCCCTTGAGATAGTAGGTTTTTCCCTCTTCTAATATAATATTCCCGTCATTTTTCAACGCCTCTGATATCTGCTTATAATCCGTTTTCCCCGATTTGTCATTAGATGCCGGTACCAGAACTGCAGCCTCTGCCTTTATATAACTCACCGGACACAACATCATTAAAAATAGTACAATTCCTATACATTTCACCAATCTTTTCATCTCACAACCTCCTCTAAATTGTATAATAATAATCCTTAAATCCTGCCGTTTCCTATGCTTATTATAATGACTCACCTTTATGAAATCAACCTTTTTCTCCCTTGTTTTCGATTTCAGATTTTACACAGTTATGCATTTATGTTATGATTAAACAGTTAAGCATGATTTTTTCACTGGCTTTTCACGGATATCTGCCAGCATACCATATACAGGAGGGGATAACATGTCATTTCATAAAAAAACAATACACCATTACATCTTATGCATATTACCGGTTTTCTTACTGGTAATGCTGTTTTCCACACCGGTACACGCTGCCATCCGTTATTACAATGTCAAAAATTACGGTGCCAACGGCAAGGATAAAAAAAGCGATTCCTCTGCCATCCAGGAAGCGTTAGACCAGGCGTCCGAGAACCAGATTACCGTAGTCACGATTCCCGCCGGAACCTACTACATCAGCAAAACCCTTTACATACAGTCCAATACGGTTATCCAGATGAGTAAAAAAGCAGTCATCCGCCGGATGAATTCTGCCCTTGGAAAAAATATGCTCCGCACCACCGATTCCAGACACAAATCCGACAGCATTGGCGGGTACAAGCTTGCCCATGATATAACCATTACCGGCGGAACCTGGGATGGAGGAAACATAAAAAAGGCAAAGTCCGGGACGAATCTGATATACATCGGACATTCCACAAATGTCACAATCAATAACGTTACCCTGAAAAACTGCTATGGGGCGCATGCCATCGAGCTGGCAGGTGTTAAAAACGGTGTAATCCGGAACTGTAAAATATCCGGCTTCCGCTACGGTTCTGATATGTTTACCAGCGAAGCCATTCAGATTGACACCTGTTATAAGTCCAAATCTGAAGGAAAATGGGCGCCGGGCTTCAAGGCGGACAAGACAGAAAGCAAAAATATTCTTATTGAAAATAATACCATTACAGATTACCCGAGGGGTGTAGGAGTACACCACAGCCTGAAGGGACATCCGGTTTCAAATATTACTATCCGGAATAACAAATTCAAGAGAAGCTCCGCCTCTGCCCAGGGAAAATGCGTAGTGGGTGTTTTTCTTATGGGCGTGAAAAATGCTTCCATGTTAAATAATACATTTGAACGCTATTCTTACGGTGCCATGATTAAGCAGTCACAGAAGGTTACCGTGAAGAATAACCGGTTCCGGTATAATGCTCTTGGCAGCCTGATTATCGAGGGCTGTGATAAAAATAACGGAAGACATACGTTTTTGGTAACCTCTGACGAGGTGGGAAAAAAAGAGTTTAAATTTACCTGCGGTAATATCAAATCCGGAACCTTGAAAACGGTAGGCTATGTATACCGTTTCCACAAGAGCAAAAAGAACAGCCTGACTTTAAAAAAGCAGCTTAAATCCAACCAGAAGATTGTTTTTTACGGCAAGGATAAATACAACAATAAATACTACCGTACCTATTATGTACCGAAAAAAACAAAAAAGAAAAAATCAAAATCCTAAGCCTCGCCTTTGTTTTTGAAAATAAACAGCTTGCTGAATACATAATTTAAAATTACCACTGCCACACTGACAATGACCTTTGCTGCCATTCCTTCAATACCGAAGATTGTCTGGTCTAAGCCAAGGCTCACCATCAAAGGAACCAGAATAATTTCCAGCGCCCCGGTCAGTGCTCTGGCAGAAAAGAATTTACCAAACTCCGGGAGGCAGACCTCTGCCTTCCAGCTCTTACTTTCAAATACCCACAGCTTATTTGTAACAAAGGCAAACAAAAAAGCACATACCCACGACAGAATATTGGAAATCAATATGGCGATGGACATTTCCACACCAAAGAACCGTATCACACTAACCTGGTTTTTGAATAAAAGGGCAAACAGGCTGTAGCTTCCCCAGCTCACAATTGTGGTCATTCCACCCCAGAACAGATAAGATATGATTTCCTGATATTTTTTTATAAGCGCTGCCATTTTTTCCATAATCTCCAATCCTTTTCTTCCGCATTTTCATATTTCACTTATTTCTGACGGGTTATTATAGCATATACCTATCCGAACCACAAGCCCGGCATTTGGGAATTTTTACGGCTCTGATTCTTTTGTGATTACAACCGCCTTTCCATCTCTGTCTGCCCTGACACAGTATAATTCATATAATTTACTTCCCTTTTCGTACTGTGCCTGCAGCTCCCGGTCCATTACATACAGCAGACCGCCCCTACGCTCCAGTATGGCAAAATCCTCATATTCCCTCCCCTGCCTGCTCTCAATCCGCAGATATCCCCACTCCATCTCCTGTCTGTCCGGCACAAAAAACCGAATCCCGTCTCCTCCCTGATAATCCTCCGCCAGAAAAAATACGGTTTCCCGGTTCTTTACCACCCGGATTTCTTCCTCTGGTTTTCCCTCACATACTCTTCTGGCATAGCCGGAGGGCAGCACATAACCTTCACCGGGATACAACACAATTGAGAGCATCGGTATTCCAAATGCCATATGCACCCGGCAGTCCCGCTGCTTTTCAGAGGAAGCCATGCTGTTAAGCTGCAGCTGACAGCTCCTCTTTTCATAAAGTAATGATATTATGTTAACCTCCACGATATCCAGCCCCACATTCTGAAAAATATGATATTTCTTTTCCTTTGTGACCACCGGTGAACAGCCGTTTACTGTTACAAAAATATCCTCTGCCTCTACGATTCGGTTGGTAAAGGCATCTATGCATTCCACACAGAGACTTATTGTCTGCTTAATACTCTCCTTCCTGCCGCTACTCCACTTTTGTAAAATAAATATCCACCTCCTGCCTGTTTCCCTGTGCGATATTTTTATCGCAGAGATACAAATATTCCTTGGACGCCCTGTCTCTGGTAAACCGTTTTAATACTTCGATAAATTTCTGTCTGGCGCCCACAAAATCCCGGATGCAATACAGCTCCACACCCTTTTCAAAGGCTTCCCTCGTCTCATTTTTACTCTCTATCTCTTCTCTGGAATCCCCGTCATACACATCATATATCCGGTCTGTATAGCCTGTGTAGGTATTGTACAGAAATCCCATAGTCCGGATATGATAGGTCTCAAAAAAATCAGGAATCTGGTTTGCCGCAGTCTGGGTAATCAATATATGGGACTGATACCGCCTGGCGATGCCTTGCAGCCAGCAGGCAGTATCCCGGTACTGTGAAGCTGTGATAGCCGCCATGCGCTTTTCCTGTCCCACAATCCCCAGCATTACCTCGCCAAAGGCAATTCCAATCCCCGCCTGGTTCTCCTCTAACTGCTTTAACAAGACCATATGATTTAATTTCTGGCATACCGTAACAGCACTTAACACTGCCGCCTGGCAGCCGCTGTCAAACAGGGCAGTAAATCCTGCATTTTGAAAGCCTTCCACCATCCCCTCCTGTTCCGCCACCACAGGTACACAGCAATGCAGTACCTGGTTCATTGCAGCTATCATTTCTCCTGTGGTCTTCTGACGGATTGTCCGGTCAAAATCTGCCAGCTGGAAGGAAAACACGGTAAGCACCGCATTCACCTCATCCCCAAGCCTGATATCTCCTATATTGTCCTTTCCAAGAAGCGTCAGTATCTTAGCAGGCACATACCGGAAATAAGCCTCGTTAAGCCTTCGCATATCCTCCATATGCCCGGCAATGCTTTTTGACATACGGTTAAATACAAGGGAAATCTCGCTCAATTCATCATGCCCTCTGACTTCAAGCTCGTACTGAAGCTGTCCCGCTGTAATCAGCTCTGCCTGTCGCTCCAGGCGAAAAATCGGATGCAGGATAGAAAACTGGACAATCAGCAAAAGCAGGCAAAAACAAACCGCCATAACTCCTGCCAGGGAAAATGCCGCTTCCCGGATATATTCTTCTGTCTCCTCATTAAACTTATTCTGGTTGAAATCCACCCCGGCGAAGGCTGTCACCTCCCCCTCGTCATTCAGTATCGGAACATAGACGGAATCCAGTTCTTCCTCCTGTATCTGTATCTTGTCAAACAGAATACTGGGATTTTTTGAAGAGAGCACCTCAGAGAGTCCCGGATAATTTTTCTGCAGGTCATTTTTCTCTCCTAAACTGTGATTCATGACGGACTTACCATCCACCAGCTTTAAGTCAAAGAAATAAATACCCTCCTCCTCATTTTCCACCACCACAACATAGAGATAAAAAACCTCTGAGCGGAGCTGTATTTCCTTCATCTGCTCCACCAGCTCATCATAATGCGCATCCCTTATACCGCTTTGGGCATACTGCCGCAGTTCTTTTTCATCTGTCATTCCGTTTACCATCTGGGCTATAAAAATTGCATAATTCATATACTGTTCCCTCACCAGGCTTGTATGGCTTCTGTTCAAAAAAGAAATTACCGCCAAACCGATTAAAGACATAAGACCTAAAAATAGCAGTGTAAATTTCATGCGCAAACCAAACCTTACTCTCATACAATTTCCCCCTATGTAGTCTCGGCCGTCCGGGTTCCCGGATTTGAAATCTGGATGGTACCTCCATAGGCGCATTGCAGCCTGGAGGCATTCGTCAACGCCGGCTTATTCATAATAAGCACTTTGGGAGCCCCCGGTGTCCATGGAGCCTCAGGCACCGGAACACAGGGCACAGGAGTCAGCACTCCCATTGCCGCCGCAGTGGCAGAGGCCACCATAGGGTTTCCCACACAGCTGCACATGCCAAAGGGCATTATATTTTTAAACGGCACATAATCCATAACAGTGGCAAACGGCATTGCTGATACAGTTCTGTTTTCCGGCGTCACAATAAGCGTTGACGGAGCTGCTCCAAACATACAGGTGCACAGAGCGCCTCCGCATACAAGATTTGCCATCTGTCATCCCTCCTCTTCCTGCATAAAATCCATCCGGATATCCGTGACCCGGGATACCCGCTTTCTTCTGGTGGACTGTATCTCCACCGGTCCTGCTTTACAGTAAACCGCCATGCGCATGGGCTGATTTAAGCCTGCCCATATCTTTGCCTTGGTGTCAAAATCCATATCGCACAGCTCAAACCCGATTTCCTGTCCCGGTTTCAAAAAATGTACATCTCCCAGAAGCTGCAGCATGACATCCAAAAGCCTGGCATTCTCCTCCATCCGGTATTTCACATCACTGTCTGCGCAGGGAACTAACATATAATACAAATCATAATAGGCGGATGGATATTTTAACTCTTCCTGGCTGACGGTTATCATATAGGGTGATGACATATCCGTATTTTTTCTGATATCATAAAGACAGATGCTCACCAGCAGATTGTGCTCCTCTCCGGGCATACCCATACCAATGCGGTCCGCGTCCACATTCATCTGTTCTGGCAGAATTGTCTTTAAAATCTCCGTTAACTTAATTCCTGTCCTTGTAATCATGTAATCCGGCTCCATTTTGTCATTCCTCCTCTAATGTATCATCTGTATCATCCTCTGCCGGGGTAACCAGCACCCCGTTTCTGAATTCACCCTCTGAAATAATTTCTCCTGTAACCGGATTATATAAAATTCCATATCCATGATATTCCCCCAGCAGAAAATTGCCATCATATTTCATAGAGCCGTCTGCAGTGTATAAAATACCGTAACCGTCATACAGCCCATACCGGAATTCCCCTTCATATATCCTGGCATTTGTATTTTCGTCATACAGCTTCCCGCTTCCGTAATATAAGCCGTTAAAAAAGCTGCCCTCATAAATGATGTTGCCGGTCTTTGGCTGAAACTGTTTTCCTTCCCCCTGGTATTTATCCTGCACAAATTCTCCTGTATAGATAACCTCTCCATCCTCGTTATAGGCAGTCCCTTTTCCCTCCTTTTTATCCTTAACAAAGCTTCCCTCATAGACAAGATTTCCCTTCTCATCATACAGCTTTCCCTCTCCGCTTTTTTCACCGTCCACAACACTGCCCACATACCCGACCGCACCATCCTTGTAATATAAAATGGTATTTCCGCCGGTAAATTTCCCTCTGGAAAATTCGCCCTCAGAAACTACCTCCCCCTTTTCATACAATTTTCCCTGTCCCTCATACAAGCCGTCCTGGAATTCCCCCTTATAAACCACCTCTCCGTTCTCGGCATACAGAATTCCCATCCCGCCATATGCACCCTTGGAAAATTCACCTACATACCGCTTCTGTCCGTTATTGTAAAAGCTCTTTCCGGTTCCCTCATACCTGCCCTTTGCAAACTCTCCCTCATATTCCACATTTCCCTCTTCATCATAAAAGGAACCATTTCCATCAAACACTCCTGCCATAAAGGCGCCCTCGTATTTTTTGGTTCCGTCACTGTAATAGAGAATCCCCTCTCCCTCATACCGGTTCAGTGAAAATGTTCCCTGATATTTAACATTTCCATTGGAATGATACTCCGTTCCGTCCCCGTTATACATCTCCTTATCAAACTCACCCTGATAAAGCATATTTCCATCGTAATCATACAGGATTCCCTCCTCCTGGATTCTTCCATCCTTAAGGATGCCTACAAATAAAATCTGTTCTTCATCCTCCATCGCTGTCAGCTTCACCTTTCCCGTATAATCCATTCTCTCCTCCCCATTTACCGGCATGGTTTTTGTAAACCACTTGGGAAACAGATTGTTTTCTATATACGGGTACACAAAGCCAATCCAGATTAGGGGGATAAAGGTAACGAAAATAATAGTCCACATTACAGGCCTTTTTCGGATATAATATTTTCCAATGCGGAAATAGGCTTTTTTTGTCATGTTTTTCTCCCTATTTAATCCTTAATGCTCCTATGGTTTCATAGACAATTCCCTCTGTCTTGTTCTCCCGGACCTCCTGCTGCTTTATCTCCTGCAACAGCCAAAGCACCACGGCAGCATACACCGCCAGAAACAGGATTATTTTCATCGGTCTCTGTCCCTTCTTCACAAGCAGGGACAGGTCTCTTTTTATTTTCTGGAATCCTGAAACATACCGCCCGGCTTCCTCCGGCATCACATCATATAAGCTGCTGTATGCCTCATATATTGCAAAAAAATCCTCCGGTATATCCTGCTCCAAATCATCAAGAAGCTTCATGAGACGGGGACTGGCCGCATGCTCTGCCTCCTCTTGAAACAAAGCCCTGAGCAGTCCCGCCATCCTTTTGTTTACCATTGTCATACTGCAATGCTCTCCCATAGATAAATCCCAGTCATAGGCAAATCCCACGCTCTCATCCTGTATTAAAATCCGGCTCTCATCTAACAGCTGGCAAAGCATAAAATCCGGGAGCCGCCAGAGAAGAAGTTTTTCCAAAACCTGTTTACCAATCCGAATCCTCTGCTCCAACGAAAGCCGGCTGCCTGCCAGCTGTTCTGCTAAAGAAATTCCCTGCCTTTTACGGAATACTATGTATAGCTCCTCTTCCCTGGAAAAGCAGCCCCTGTAATCCTCAAATTCCACATTTTCCTGCAGGGAATAAAACAGAGGAAGCAGCCGCTTTACCGTCTCCGCCCTCTCAAAATGCAGTACGGTATAGTCCTCCGTTTTCCCGGGAATCTGGCACTGTAAAACGGAATATTCTTCACTTACCTTATTTTTATGTATAATATCAAAATTTTCATCAAATGCCCGAATTCCCAATTTATCACCCCTGCTGTTTAAAATACATCTCTGACAATTACAAAAGCGGCAGCCATAAAGCTTTGGTCCTCCATACTCTCTGCCATAATCTCATATACGCCGGATTGGCTGGGAGCTGTGTAATAACCATTGGAATCAATGGTACCACCCTCTGGCTCCTTCACCGTCCATTTCACATGCTTTTGTACCTCATCTCCTATCACAGCCTCAAAATAATGATTTTCTCTTATCTGCAGGTTTGCAATATCCGGTACAATTTTCATATGCTTTATCTTCTTCTCATCCGCCTGCAACGTGCTGTCCCTCACTGCCATCCAGTGAACCCGGAGCTGCTTTTTCTCCACCTGTCCTAAACATCTGACTCCGATAATGAAGCTGCCCCTTGCCATATCCGCCTTTGCAGCCAGCTCCACTCCCGGATATGCATTATCTCCAAACACATCAGGATTTCCAAAAATTTCCTCCCCGGTTTCCCTCGCCCCCTTTGAAAGTCCCAGCGAAATAAACACTTCCCCAAGCCCCAGCCCATGTATGATTTCCTCAGAATAAAACCGCTGTCCCGGATTTCCGCCAATTCCCATATCAATTACTGTACTTCCTGTCTTAAGCTGCATAGCCTGGCTTGCCTTTTCTACCGGTATGCCGCTGCCAGGCTCCTGCGGGCTATAGAAAATCCTCTCATTTTCCGGCCGTTCCAGCCGCATGGCTTCCATTGCCGCAGACAGTACATTATTCCATACATATTGCTTATACGGAAGATTTTCAACCTTCCCAATGACATAGGTATCTCCTGCCCGGATTACCGAAAGCCTGGCAAGATAGATGGGCTGTTCATAGGTATCCCTTATAATATCCTCCATGGCGGTGCTGTAATAATTCCTTATAACCGCCTGCTGTACACTGGCATCTGTAATATACACCCTGAATTTCCCATACACCGTCTCCTTCCTTATGTCCTGTCCGATAGCCAGCGCAAAGCTGTCTGGTACCACTTCCATATATCCTTCCACATTTCTTACTGTCTTAGCGCGAATCCGCTTTTTTAAAACATACCTGTCGGCGGGCATAAATGCATTTTCATCAAAGGACACTGTAACCGTATTGCTTCCTGAATGCTCCATGCAGGACAACAAAAGCTGATAGGAAAAGGACACTGGCTTCGTCTGCTTCATTTTTTCCACAATAACAGTAAATTCAGCCGTCTGGTCACTCTGAATATATTTCGGCACGGTCTGCCGAATCCGGATTCCGCTTCCCTGAAATACCGTTTTCGTGTCCTCATACAAATCTGTCAGGCGCATTCCCTCCTTTTCCGGTTCCTCCGCCGTCACAAACAGACGATATCCTTCCGCATATTTATTAAACTCTTCCTCCTGTTCATTATTCACTCTGGCAATGTTATGTACCGGTTCCTCCGGCTGTTCGTCATAGGCAATGCAGAGATACAAATCTCTGCTCTCCCCGCTTTCCCCTGCATATTTTGAAAAGCCTTCGATGGAAGACAGCTTTTTCGTCACGGGCTTTGCCACCACAATCTCTCTTCCTGAAAAATCCAGTGCAAGCCCCATTTCCAGGGAAACCGTAACATCATCTATCTCCACCACCTGCAGTCCGCACACCACGCCGGTGCCATGGAGAAAACGGTTCAGCATCCTTCTCTTATCATTCATATAGCGCTGCTCCGCATCGAAATCATCCACGCTTAACAGCTTTCCATAGAAATACCGGTTTCTTTCAAAGGGAAAATAGTTCAAGTTTTTCACCTGTCAGTCCTCCTTTCCAGCCAGCTCCCTGACATGGATGTATATGGCATGAGACGGTCACCGTCTAAGGCAGCGTCCATATACCCTCCCAGTCTGCTGTTGATACCCACATAGGTATAACAGTCCAGATATATATATGCCTCCAAAATCACCAGTCTGCACTCCACATCCGCCGGAGCAGAGGAGCGGATGATTTTTCTGAGAACCGCCGCCTGCTGCCTGTTTCCTGCTGCCTCCTGTGGAAGCACAACTGTTATGACATATGCATTTTCACCGTACAACCGTTCCAACAGCAATGTCTTTTTCCGGTCTGCCCGGTAACGGGAAATCTGATAATATTCCACGATATAAGGGATATATCCCGTGTATAAATGAACCATTTCTTCCATATATTTTTTTGTACCACGAATTGCATGTAACCGGCTTCCGTTTTCCAGCAGGTAAATCATCTGTTTCCGGCTCCAGACAGTCCGGTTATCCATACCAAACCAGGAAGCCAGCCATTCCAGCATCTCCCTGTCGGCAAAATCCGGATACAGCATATGGGGTGATTCTGAAATCCGCCGGCTCATATCGCTGTATATACACTGAAAAATGCTGAGATACCGGTACAGAAAGCTGTTCTCCCCGGCAGAAGCTGCGTAAACCTCCGGCAGAAAGGAAATCCATGATTCCGTCTGGGAATAAATCTGTTTCTCTGGAAAATCAAAATCCGATTCTTTTTTAAGTAAAAAATTATCTTTACTATCCATACGCTCTGCTCCTTTTACATCTCGTCCATCCAAATGCACCGTATCTGTATATTTTCCAAATATGCCATCCCGTGGGATGGCATACGGATGTCCCTGTTATGCTCCCGTATTACTCCCTTTCCCCCTGCATGTATGTCCAGCGCACGGATTCCCGCCGTCTCAGGCAGGGTGTCAATAAAGCCGAACACACTGCTGTAAACAATGGTTTTCCCAAATTCCATATGCTCCTCAAAATATCCTCTTATATACTCCCGAAGCTTTTCCTCCGCCTGCAGATATCTGCTCTTCACCACTGTCTCCAGCCGCAGGGAAATACCGATATATTCCGGGTTTTTTATCAGAATCTGTGTACCCAGAAGCTTCCTTTTTTCCAGCAGCCGGATAATATTCCTGTCATAAATGTTTCCTGTTACTATACGCTGTCCGTTTGTATAGGGCTGTACTACGACCTCCAGACTGTTTTCCTTTTCTCTGGAGGAAAATACCTTTACCTTTTTGATTCTAAGACCTGATGCCCCTCTGATAACCTCTTCATAATCCTCTCTGGTCACCGCCCTGTTTTTCTCCCTGCTTTTTTCCCTGTATCGTTCCATGCAGGCATCCACAGTCTCCGGATTCCTTCCGCCGGAAGCCGGCAAAGGATTATAAAGCTGCACCTCATGCTGTCCCCGGAAAAATCCACCCATCTGATTTTTCCGGATATTTCCCCTGCTTCCTGCACAGGTGGCATAGGACACGATTCTTATCTGTCCCTTTGGCATGCTTCCCTGCCTTCCATTTCCAAACCCTAAGATTCCCTTCTCCTCATCCAGCACAAAAACGCGTTCCATTTTCCCTGTTCCTGCAAAATCCGTAACCGGATGCCACGGTGTGTAAAAGCCCTGGTTTCCGTCCTCCTCCACCCAGATTCTGAAGCAGGAGCCTGATACATTGCTGTCTGGAAGATAAAACTGCTGCTCCGGCAATCCATTTCCATAAAATATAAATTCTTCCCTGGAAAGCTCCTTAAGCTTTGATACCAGACAAATGGTAACCGTGCCGGTTATTTTCCGAAATACCTCTTTGTCAAATACAAAATGCCTTTTTCCCCCATAGACATAAGAAGAAAATTCCCAAAGCTGCCGGAAGCCTTTTTCCTCCCTGACATAAACCGCAGTATCTCCATTCACCGCAAGCCAGGAATCCCCAATTACCTCATAAAATTCCGTTTCTCCTGCCTGCAGGGCACATTCCCTGCATTCCAGCTTTGTATCCCTCTGTATAAAGGGAAGCATATTAAAATAGATTCCTCTCAGAAGGGGCGCCGTATCGTACTCCCCGATAACCTTAAGCCGGAGCCGGTATTCTGTTCCCCTTTTTCCCATCCTTCCATTCAGCTTAAACTGCAGTATACCCGTCTGTAACAATCCATAGGTGGTATCTCTTATTATGTCGCAAATCCGGTACCCCTCCCCGTCATAATACTGAAGCTGAACCTCCACAAAGGGGATAAATTCCTCCTGCACTATAGGATTCCGGGACACCGGGTAATCATCTGCCACATCAAAATATAACGTGTGCACCATTTCCCTATCCAGCTCATACCGCAGGCGGATATCATAACATGCACCATCCTTTGGATTTTCCCCAAAGGGATAAAAGGACAATCCTCCCTCATTCCACAATATATGCTCCCTTTCCATATACTGGCTCTGTTCTGCTTCAAATACCAGGGTATCCACCAATACCTTGGTACCCCTGACCAGCCAGAAGGGTTCTCCTGTTCCCTCTGCCCTGGCAAACACCTTCGCCGCCTGAATCCCCATTGGCTGTACTCCCAGCAAATTCAAAAGAGCCAGCCAATGGGAATGCCCCATCTGCTCTAAATGAAACTGCTGTGCCTCGGTCATATAAGCAAAGAGCTCCAGCAATGCCATGCCGGTGTCCGCCGTGTTATAATTTGTCCACTCCGGGTATATTTCTTGTATACTTTTCTTTGCCCTCTCTACAAGCTCACCAAAGCCTGGATTTTCTGTTTCTTCTAATACCGGCATATCCATTCACTCCCTGTCTCACACCTCATCCTCTGGTATCATTTCAATTTCATGGTTTCCTCCGGCCCCCAGCACATAACATCCCGAAGGGGATTCGTCCTTTAAACTGATATGTTTCACATACAGAATTTCCTCCACCTGGCTGCACAGATTTTCAATCTGCAATACAGATGGCAAAACACCGATTTTCCATCCCGTTCCATCAAAATTACCGGTAACCGGGTCTAAAAATGTATTTATTTTCTGAATAAGCTTTTCCCTGAGTGGAAACTGCCTGGAGGAGCCTTTCGCCACCACTGTCATATAAAGCCTCATTGACACCCATTGCGGTTTTACAATATGAAGACGTCCCTCCTCATAAATCCGCCAATCAATATGGGGAAGCAGGCACTGATAAATCCGTTCCTTCATATGCTCAAAATGCCTCTCCTCCTCCATTTCCGGAAGTACTGCCAGTGTAATATGCCCCGGCATCCGTTCTCCTTTTTCATCCCTTCCGGGAAAGCATCTCACCTGCAAAAGATTCCTTACGCCATGCACAACAATATCCTCAAAATCCGCTGCCGTCACCGCTCTTCCCCGGTGTCTCAGATATGCCGCCATCCTCCTTACAGCCTGCTCTCTGCTTTCCCCGTCACATCCTCCTGTCATGGCATCACAATTCGTTACTTTATTAATAAAACCGATACTGCGCTCCATATCTGTTATTGCCCTGGCCGGAAGATTTCCGCTTTTTCCACTCCCCTTTCCTGCAGTTGCGGCTGTGGAATTTATGTAAATTCCGGCAATAACCGGAAAACCTGCACCGGGCTTTTCCTCTGTGTCCCGTTCCCGGACAATGCGGAGCCAATATCCCGGGCAGCCGAAAAATTCCTGTCTGACAAAGGAATGCTCCCGGTAAATGGTTACCAGTCCCGTCCTTGAAAGCTGCCTGGTTTCATCCTCCACCCGTAAAGGCTTCCAGCCGTCTTTACCATAATACTCATAGTGGTATCTGGTATGGATATCCTCCTTTTCCCCTTCTATCGCAAACAGCAGGCGGATTCCTTCCTCCCCCAGCGGCCTTGTAAAGGAGAGATACAGCATTTCGTTGTCCGGAAAGACATTATAAAACGGAGAAAAATCCCGGCAGCATTTTAATTGTTCTGTTTCCAGATTATTGATACACCATGCAGCATCCGGAAGCATTCCGCTTTCCGGATACCGGTAGTGCAGCATCAAATTTTTAATTCTGGGTACAATATAAATCCCATCCATGGAATACAGGTTTGTCATTCTGGCAATCCGGAGCCGTATACAATAGGTCTCCCCGGCAGTGAGCAGAAACGGAGCAATATCCTCCGGACAGATAAAGGTTACTGAAATATCCTGCCCTCCGGCATTTTCCCGGAATATCGCTTCACAGCTTCCGGTATCCGGTATCCTAAGCCATCCAAAACCGTTATAATATTCCCATATTACGGAATCAATTGTGATATCCACCGGTTCTGGTTCCCTGAATTCAGAATAATGCATAATATTATGCCACTTCACCGGCAGTTCAGGGGATTTCAATTCTCCCGGATATTCCTGAAACTCTAATCTGAAATGCAGTTCCAGCAGAGCTCCCCTCTTGGAAAATACCTCCTCCGAGGAAATATACACCTCTGCATAGGGATATGGATGGTCTCCAAAGGGAAGAAAATTTTCCCTGTCCATCTCCATATTTCCGTCATATACCGCCTCCGGAGCCAGAAAACTTCCGCTGCTGCCAAGGGAGAGTCCCGAAAAGGAAATCCGGCTTAACGGAGACATCCCCTGTGTTTCCAGACGCAGCCAGAAGCTTTCCCTCCCCTGTATTGCCACCCGCTCAAAGGAATGCATTGTCCTGTCCTTATGCAGATATACCCTGCCCTCCTCATATCTAAGACCCGGAAACTTAACAAAGCCTTCCCCGCTGTAATAGAACCATGTAATCCGGTTCATAAGAAAGTCTTCCTGCTCCTTTGTTAAGACATTCCGGGAAAGATGAAAGTCGAGCACAATTTCTCCCTCCGTCTTTATGCCAAACAATACATCATGTCCGATATAGAAAATATGGGACTGCCGGTTTTCCGTCTGTTGTACCGTAACCGGGAATGACAGGGGCTGGCTGATGCAGTCTCTGGTTCCATTGACATAGTACACACGGCTCAATCTGGCAGGGGATACATACAGCTCTTCCTTTGTCCCAAAGATAACCGTTTCCCCTCCCTCTGCCTTTCCAATTACCTTTTCCCCTTCCCTTATCCTGCTCCCCTGTACCTCCTCATTTACAGTGGAAAAGGTGACATAGCCCTCCGCATCATCCGGCGGCAGCAGTTCAAGCCCCAGCAGCTTATAAAATTCCGTCTGGTATTTCCATGGAAGCCTGTAAAAGCACCTCAATGTGTCCCCCATCATATCTGCAAAGAGCAGCCCAAGAACCGTTCCCATATCCGGCCTGTCTGTGTCAAAGTTCCATTCCGGCGTATAGGAAAGGGCGAGGTTTTTTATTGTTTTAACTGTATCGTCGGACTCCTCCTTCAAAAAATCGAATCCTGCCACCCTTTTTCCCTCCTAATTTATCTTTACCACAGAACCCTTTATCTCTGTCATTCCACTGTTGTCCAGCTTCATGGAGCTGCTTGCCTTCAACTCCGTCATGTCTCCTTTAATTTCCAGCTTCTGTGTCTGTATCCGGAAATTCTGTTTTCCCTTTTCCTCAATCTGTTCTGCCTCTATGGAAACCTTTTTACTGCCTTCCAATACTACAACATCTTTTCCTCCGGCAGTCAGAATAACCTTCTTTTCTGCAAAGATATGAAAGCTGCCTTCCGCCACATCTATCTTAAATCCGTTTTCTTCTTTTTCATCAAACAGGGAAATACATTGTGCTCCATCATCCATTTCCAAATGCAGCCTGTTACTGGTGTTAATCTGTATTTTGGCGGCTTCCTCCTCATCATCAAACACAATCTCATGGTTTCCCTTTGTCCGGATTCTCTTTATGGTATTGTTTTCTCCCGCCGTACTGTCAGGCAGGACATCCGCCTGATTCCATAAATTTCCCATTACGAAAAGACTGTTCTCATCTCCTGCCAGGCTTGCCACCACAACCTCCGTATCCACCTCGGGATGAAAGTAAAAGCCATAACCATTTCCGCAATAAGGATTTAAAACCGGCAGCCATTTTGTTATATTTTTCCCCTCTTCACCGGTCAGAAACTGCACCAAAACCTTTCCCGGCTGCTCCTCATTCCAGTTTTCCTTTACCACTGCCCGCATAACACCTTTGCTTCTGACGGACACACGGGATTTCTTTTTTTCTTCATCCTCTATCCATCTGTCAGCGGGTTCCCCAACCGTAAAGCTTGTGGTAAACCCATCACTGCCAAAGCTATGGCTCACATCCCGGACATAATAGGTTCCCTCATCGGCGGTATCCACCCCCTCTATCTCGATATATCTCCCGGGAACAATTTCCGGAAGACCGACCAGCCTGCCGCTCGCCGTCTCACTCTTCTTTTTCTTCTCTGACACCTTTCTCTCAAGCCAGTTTTGCAGAGTTTCCAAATCCATTCCCTCTCCAGGCGCCCACTCCTCTATCTGGGTTTCTGCGGTCAGGGACGGTGTGTCCTCCTCTGTTTTAATCTCCGACGAAACCATATTTCCTGTCTTATCCTCCTGGCTGCTATATACCTTTACCTGTTCATTACAATAGGATTTCCCCTTTTGAAAGGAAACCAGGCTCGTTCCCCACTGAAGCTTTAAAAAGGCGGCTTCCTCTTCCCCCGGCTCTTTAAAATATACATCACCCCCCACTACAAAAAATTCCCTGTTTGCCCTGCAGCACAGCTCTTTTCTGATAAAATCATAGTCTGTGCCATTTTGTCTCAGCTCCTCCTTTGCCTCAACCGCATCCACATGGAGCGTATCGTACAGACTGCTGTAGTTATCGAGAATCTTTTCAAAAATACCGGAATAGGTATCCTCGTTATGCTTATATTCTTCCCTCTTATTTTTCATCAGCAGCTTTCTTACGTCCACCGCAGAAACAGAAACCACTGGCATATCCTGATAACTGGTTCTGTACTCTGTCACATAGCCTTTGAAAACCGTTGTGAGATTAGAGCCATAGCCCAATGCCACCTTAATTACAGTCCCAACCTTAAAGCTATCCTTTACCTCCTGCCTCACACTGTGGCTTGCCAAATCAAATGCATTTACAATCTCCAGGCTCAGACCGGCGGGCTCCTCTGCCGAAAGAGTAACCTGCACATTGTCAATGGCAATTTCCTGCGCTTTTATAATATCCCCTTCGCCATCGCCAATACAGACCGCCATTGCAGGTACTAAAAAATTATTATATGCCGCTGCCAGCTCATCATATGTATAAACCGCTGTCATACAATCCTTATCCTTCATGCTCCATCTCCTTACCCATACCCACCTCTACAGCGGCGGCAGCTTCAGCGTCTGCCCCGGAGAAAGCTTTAGCGGATTTAATATTCCGTTTTCCTGTGCAATCAGCTTCCACTTTTCAGGGTCCTCATATTCCTGCGCCGCAATACTCCACAGGGAGTCCCCCTGCATCACCGTCTTTATTTTTGTACGGTCAGGAGATTCCAATGGCGACATCCTCTTGCCGGTGGAAATGTCATAGACTGACTTAAAGCTGACCTCCACCTTTGCCCGAACCGGCATTCCGTCGGCTAAAAACATGGTATAGCTCTCCTTCACATCTGTTATAATACCGGTAAATTGAATACTTCCCCAGGAGAAGGTCACTTTGGGAACCCTGTGAAGGGTTCCGTCTATCAGCGTGAGATTTCTAATCCGCTTTGTGTATTTTGTCACATCTGTTCCACCCTCTTCGGGATTATCCAGTGTCGGTGGATTATAGGTATTAAAAAAAAGCGTTACATTCAAGGTGGTACTGTTTCCTGCAATATACTGGCCAATGGGACCATCCAGTCCCGGAACATTTTTTTCCGAATACTGGATGCTGCTGGACAGGTTATACTCTGTGGGATTAAACTCCACCTGAATGGGTTTTCCCTGCCCCTCCACAATCAGTTTTGCCTTTGTCACTGTATTTCCCATCTCAAAACACCTTACCCATCCTAATCCAAACCGTATCTTAAGCGCTCCATGCGGATTTCCTTTTTAATATTTTCCATCACTTCCCGGGTAATGGCTTTCGTGGAGACCGCCTGCTCCTCACGATTTCTGATTTTTAAAATATGCTCCTCCTGGCTGGATATTCTCCTTTTCAGCTGCACCAGCTCCTCCTCATACCGCCGCAAGGTATTTCCGGCTTCCTGCCATTCCGCCTGGCTTTTTGTCACCACGCCCAGCTTCTTAAGCACATGCACCAGCTGCTTTTTCTCCCCGGGCTGGTTATATATCTGCTCCATGGTCTGAATCAGCTTCCGGTTATCCCGGCTGGTAATCCGCTGGTAATACCGGTTCTCGTAACGCTTCATCCTTGTATAAAATTCCTGGGTAACCAGCCGGCTTATGTTCTGCCTGACCACTGTCCCCCCCGGCTCTTTTTTCTGCCTGCGGTAAACCAGCGCCAGTCCAAAAAAATTTCCAGACGCATCCCTTTGGTACTTTGCCATAATTATATTTACAAATTCACTGTTTTTTGTCATTCCACACTGTTTTACCAACATACATCCGCCTCATTTAATTATCTTAAGCTGCGTGTAGGCAATCTCAAAGGTATGGATTAATACCTGTCCGCTTTCTGCATTTAGCTCAGAGACCTCCCATTTGGTAACATAGGCACGCTCCGCCGAATATTTAATCTGAACATTCCCATATGTTCCAAGTACCATAATGACAAGCCCCTGTTTCAGACGCATTCCGGGGCGCAGCCGCTCCAGCAGGGAATTGCTGTTTTTATAAATGCCGCCTTCTAACCGCAATGTCTTAGATGCCTTTGCCGGCACCTCCACAATATATCCGGAAGCGTTATGCCCACCCTCCGCTATCATTTCCGTTTCTACATCCATGGTAAGACCGGAAATCTTAGAGAAGGATGCCACCTGGTTATCAATCAACACCTTAAACCTGTAATTTAACATTAATTTTTCATGTGATTCCAAGCCAAAAAGCCCCCCGTCATCCTACATCAAACACATTTTCCGGTTCATCATTTAACCGTTTATTGATTTTTGAAAATTCCCGGCACCATCTGTTCCGCTCCCCATGAGGCAGTTCCATAATTTCATCATGGCTCCAGTGGGCATAATACGCAATAAATGCTGCCTCCTCATAAATCAGTTCTGCCGGATACAGCGTTATATTCCGGCATTCATAAAATTTACCGGTACCTCAATTTCCTGATTGCAATGGGGACAGACCGTTTTATAGGAAGGTGTCTCCATTGAATTAATCCTTTCGTATAAATCCTGCAAATATGCCAGGTCTGCCGTATACAGGTTTTCGATAACCCGGGTATCCACCGCCGGCAGCCCGCCTAATCCAGTGACCACCCTCGCCAGTAATATCACCGTCAGATAACCAGGATTTTGCTGTACTCTGGGGTCTTTCAGGGGAAGAATTTCATCTGCCGCTGTTGCAAGCCGCATAACCCCCTCCTTGTGCAATGTACCGCTGTTATCCAGATATCCCCGCGGCAACGTAAATTCGTATTCTGTCTGAAATGCCATCTCTCTTTCCTCCTACCCAATTACTTTGTTCTTGTCATGCCTTCATGTGCAATCTCCAGCGTCTCCACTGCCACCTCGGAGGAAGACGCATTAAAATCCGGCGCCGTATACTTTGTGGGCCATGCATTGATTACCTGCCAGGAAGCGGCATCATTTCCTGCAATGTCCATTAACGTAATCGTAATGGTTTTACGCTGTACATCTCCCTCAAAACCTGCTGCCATCCATTGATAGAGCACATCGCTGTCCACCAGTCCCTGTTTTAATGTGATATTTCCATATTTCTTTAAACCCGGAACCTTTAAAGGCGTCTGTACCTTGTCCCCTTCCCGGTATTCAATCACATCAATGGATGCGTCAAAGCCCGATACTTCGCTAAATCCCCCGGCTGTCAGGCCGTCAATCTCTACCTTAAATCTGAATTTCCCATGCGGGTATCCACCTGCCATGCTCTTCACCTATCCTTTCCGTCAGTCCCAGCTCTCCAAATACCATTCTGCTGTTACTGAGCCTCTCCTGTCTTCTGTGTAATCCTGAAAATAACAAATTCTGCCGGTTTTACCGGAGCGATTCCAATTACGCAGATTAATCTTCCGTTATCAATGTCATCCTGCGACATGGTTGTCCGGTCCACATTGACAAAAAATGCTTCATCGGATGAAGTGCCTGCCAGAGAACCATTTCTCCACAACCCGGTTAAGAACACCTCTATGGTACGCTTTACCCTTACCCACAAGGTCTCGTCATTTGGCTCAAATACTGCCCAGCCGGTATTCGCTTTAATGGATTCCTCAATGAATATGAACAGTCTGCGTACATTGACATATTTCCATGTGGCATCACTGGTGGCTGTCCTCGCCCCCCACACCCGGATTCCCATTCCAGGAAACACACGAATCAGATTCACACCCTTTGGATTTAAAATATCCTGCTCTCCTTTATTGAAGTTACAGTCCAAGCCAACACATGCCCTCACCACTTCATTGGCTGGCGCCTTGTGCACGCCCCTCTCGTTATCACTGCGGGCATAGATGCCCATTACGGAGCCGGATGGCGGAATTGCAATGTTACGTTTATCCAGGGGGTCAAATACCGTCAGCCACGGGTGGTACAGGGCGGCATAATCGGAATCAAACATATCCCTGTGTGCCACAATGTCATCTATCTTCTTAGCCTCCCTCGGCATATCCAGCACCGCAAACCGGCTGGCAAGATTCTCACAGTGTGCCACCAGGCTTAGCTGTACATTGGGATTTGTCACCCCCGGAACCGCCATAATGGAAACCATATCATTGTCCACAAATGACTGGATACCGGTTCTCCTGCCTGCACCGTTGTCTGTGCCTATAAAGTCCGCCGGCGACAGGGCACTGACAGACCCATCAGAGCCGCCTGCAAAGGACATATTGACAGCCTCCCGCCCTGCATCCCCGGCAATCTGTTCAAAGGGCGAAACCGGCTTTGCCTCCTCACCTTTTATATGCTCCACCTGAATCAAATCCGATTTTTCCGTTTTTTTCACAATATAGTTTGCTTCATTGATATTAAATGAAGCATTTTCATAACTTTCAACGATATCGCCAAACCGGACCTCCATATTAAACTCACAGGTAGAGAGCACCTTAACCGGCAAAAGCTCTGTATCCACAACACTGTCATCAAAATCATCTGCAAACTCCAATATATTATCCTGGCATTTCACAATCCGGTTATAAACCACTGTATCCGTTCCCGCCTCCTGAAAAACCACAATATCTCCCACATGAAAGCCTGCTGCCTTTTTTACCCTGTATTGCTTCTTATCATTTTCTGTAATAATTTCCAAAATCTGGGTTTTTGCCTTGCCGGAGGGTGATATCGTAACCTGAAGCCGGTTTCCCCAGCTTCCCGGATTTTTTGCTGCCACCTTTAACACAGCGCCCTCCTCCTTTGGAAGATATCCCACTGCCGGCGCTGCATCCTCCGGGGCAACCCGCATAACAAAGCATCGTGCGCCTCCATTCAGGAAAAAATGCTCCACGGCATAAGCCAGGTAACGGTACTCCCCAAACTCATTTTCCGAAAGATACCCTCCGTATTTTCTCGTAAAATCTGCGAAGTTGGTCACCAGCTGGGGTATTCCCACCACCGGACCCCTCTGCGCCAGCCCCACAAAGCCTGCGGTACTGGTGCTGACCCCCTCCATGGGCTTGCTTCCCGAATCAAACTCTTCCACATAAACTCCAGGTGATAAATACTCTGCCATATCTCTTCCTCCTATTCGTAATAAATATAATATTCCCGTAAATCCTGCCGGGAGATTCTTTTACCGATTTTCCCTGTTTCCAATAGCAGTGCCCTTATTATATGCTCCATGCCCACTCTCCTGTTTTCATCTGCCGCAAAAAATGCTGCCTGCAATGCTATATTTTTAATATGGCTTCCCGTCAGCTCAAACTGCTGTGCCAAAAAGTCATAGTCCGGTATCCCTTCAAACTCTGTTTCCTCCGGAAAAACCTTTTCCCAGAGAATTCTTCTATTCTCCGCATCCGGAAAAGAAAATTCAATCAGAAACTGTATCCTCCTCTTAAATGCCTCATCCATATTCTGTACATAATTGGTAGCAAGAATCACAACCCCTTCATATTCCTCCATTTTCTGGAGAAGATACGCCGTCTCCAGATTGCTGTGCCGGTCATTGGAGTTGCTCACCTCTGTCCGCCTGCTGAACAGCACATCCGCCTCGTCAAAAAACAGAACTCCCTGTCCCTTTTTTGCCGTTTCAAAAACCAAGCTTAAATTTTTCTCTGTCTCTCCAATATATTTACTGATTACTGCTGCCAAATCCACCCGGTACAGGGTGGTGCCAAGGCGGTCTGCCACAATCCCGGCACTCATGGTTTTGCCGGTTCCCGGCGGACCTGAGAACACCATGGAAACCCCTTTTCCATATGCCGCCTTCCTTCCAAAGCACCATGTATTGTAAATTTTGTCTCTGTACAGAACCCGGCTGCAGGCGGCATGGAGCTGTTTTTTCTGCTTTTCTGGCAATACCAAATCCTCCCACCGGTATCCGGTATCCATTATTGTAACGAAATGATTTCCGCTTCCGCCTGCTTCCTTTATGCAGCTTTCCTTTATGTCCTCCCGCCGGATGTTTTCCGTATTTTTTAGAAGCCTGCGTTTTTCCGCATCTATAAAAATCCGTTCTATCTGTACCGGATTAAAATGGTATGTACTGGCGAAAAAGGAAAGTTCCATATTTTTTTCCAAGGCATATTTCCCGGCAGCCTCCTCCCAGATTGGAACATCTCCCACCGCCTCCCGGGCATCCAGCGGAATTTCCCATATTTCCGGTCGCTGCCTTGCCAGACCGGGACAGTATTCCCCTGTGATAAACAACACGCTGTCCTTGCGCTTTAACCCATCAAGCAGGTCACATACCATCTGCCGGTTTGTCTCCTTTTCCCAAAACCCGGAATCAGGAGAATGCAGACAAAGCCACGCATTTCCAGCCACCACCTGCAGGCTGATATCCTGACAGATTTCCCGCAGGGTATAATCTAACGCATTCTGTTCCATAAGATATGCCAGCCTTTTTATATCCAGAAAACAGACAGCATGTCCGTTTTTTCTGCCATACCACTCCACCATTTTCGTCTTTCCGCAATCCTTTTCCCCGTATAGATATATAACCGGAAAATCCTTATTGACAACCGCATCCATCCGGGAAAAAACAGTGGATTTACCAAAGAGGTTCTCTGTCCTGCCACCTGCCGGGCACCATTTAATAAAGGAAAAATCCGCAAGGGATTCCTCTCCTCCCGTCACCAGAAACCGGAAAAAATGCTTTCTGCATTTAAGCCCCCATCTCACCCTGCCCTTTCCCTCCTGCTCATCCAGCTTCAGAAAATAGCTTAAAGGATTGTTTTTATCAAAAAAATACCGGTAAAAGCCTGCCCTGGTTCTCTGCTCCATCGTGTACAGACCGATGGCGGTGTCCAGTGTCAGACAGCCATAGTTCCAGTCATTATTCATATAGATAAAAAATTTTTCAAAATAGGGATTGATTTCTCCCAGCACTGCCAGTTCAACACACATCTGTTCAAACGCATCTAACCGGAAGGCAGAATACAGCCGCTGCAACAGCACCTCTTTCTCGTCCTTCTCTTCCATAGCATGATTCGTTTCTTTCTCCGCAGCTGTCTCTTCTGGGATATTATCCATCCCTTCCCCCGCAGCCAGCTTCCGGAAATACCATTTTACTTCCTTGCTTAAAATAGATTCTGAATATGGGGAGTCCTCACTAAAATCATAGACACTGTTCTGTTCCGACTGCCTCAAAAACGCATATATGTTCTTTCCGATTCTCCACTCTGCCTGCAGAAGATATTTTTCCAAGCCTGTTTCATTTATCATAAGAATTTGTCCGCTTCCCTTTCTAATGCCGGATTATCATTTACCGGATATCCATTTACCATTCTGGTTGCCGTAACCCGCCCCATCCTTTGCTGGGGAATATGCCCCAGTTCATGCTTCAGGCAGTCTTCACAGCCGCTTGCAATATCTATATCATTGCCCTGGGTAATCGCTTTTGCACCAACCTCCCTTGGTTTTGAAGAATGATAGTGTACTCTCACATCCCGGAAAGACATTCCTGCTTTTTTCTCTGCCCTTTGCAGTAAGGCTTCCGGGATTCCGGTGCGATTTTTTTCCTCGTCATGTTTTTCTTTATACAAAGCATTTCTCCCTCTGGTTCTCACCAATTTATAAATCATATACTTTATTTATTTTTACTCCTGCTTTCAACAAATTATAACTTGCCGTAATGTTTGACTCATTTTTTTCAACATATTCTTTGGCATAGCTTTCTACTGTCTCCCCCACCACACTATCTATTATTGAAAAATCAAATGGAGGTCCTTCCGATTTCTGCTTCTTACTAATTTTTATATCTTCTTTTTTTAACATATATTTATCCGGATTTTGTCCATTTAAAAATAACGGCAAAGGCATTGGGGGAAGCTTCCCCCATGTATCCACCACTATTGCATTAGACTCATCTTCCATATCTGAAATATTCGCTACTTCTTCATTATACGTAATAACAAATGCGTGGTCAGCCAACCTTTCTGTTTCCGTTTCAGCAGATAAGGTATATTTCACCTCTTCCCATTCGACATTAAATGATTTCGGCTCACCAGTTCCTAGCAAAGTTATTTTCTCAAGCTTTTTCTTCCTCCGATTTTCCCCATTTACATATTCACTAAACGTAATACGCGTCCTTGACCGATTTTTAAAAACTTCTACCGTTCCTTTATCATACGTACTAGGATTCGATATATCAAAGCTCTCACCTTTTTTATATCTGACTATAACAATATAATTGTCTTTTTCCATTTCTTTAATTTTTCCGTCTAAGTAACACCGATATATCCATTTTTCATAACCAATGTTCACTAATTTTGCAAAGGTCAATGTCGAAAAATCCAGACAATTTCCCATCTTAAGATGCTCCACTACAAGAGCATGGATAAACAGCTCTGACTTTTCAATATTAGCCTTTGTTTCCTCTGCCCCAAATACAGCCTGTACCCTTTCGTCATTATAATTTTCTTTTAATTTATCCTTAACTGCTTTTATTATTTCAGGCATTTTCTTTACCAGCTCAAGGGATATCCCATTTGTTGCAATAATATCACCCTTAACATTCCCTCTCATTATCCCCAGGTTCCCTACCTCTTCTGCAACAAACTCTTCCTCTCCAACTCTCTGTATCACGTTTTCCTGCATTGGCTTATTAGTCTTCTGCACAAAACGTGCATCCTGCCTTTTTGAAACAATCCTCTCATCCTTATGCTTTCCTTTTTTTGCCAGATTACTTTGAAAATTTATATTGTTATCCTTTTTCTTCTCATACCCATACATATAGAACTCCTCCGCTATGTCTCCTCCAGATAAAACGGAAATACCAGATTAAACAGGTTATTGGTTGTCCGCACCCTGTAATCCACCCGGATTTCCACCCCATGCTTTTCCTGTATTCTGTCAAAAATCTGCACCTGTATGTCCGTGATTCTTGGCTCCCACCGGATTAATGCCTCCTCCACTGCGAGCTTCATCATAGTAAGAATTGTATAATCCACCGTGTCAAACATAAATTTATGAATATCGCATCCAAAATCCGGGCGCATTACCCGCTCCCCCTTCCGGGTCATGATAATGAGATAAATACTCTGCCGGATATTCTCTTCACAGGAGCATTCCTGTATCCTGCCGGTTATTTTCTCGGGTAAAACCGGAAAATTCCACCCATTTCCCAAAAATGCATATCCATCGTCCAAACCAGCCATCTGTACCTCCTGCCACAAAATTTTATTTCTTAGTATATCTTAGGATTATCCATTTTTTCGTTTTATATTGGGATTATTTTCCTTTATATTATGTTTAGTTTTGTAGGTTTTAATTAATATATAGTCAGAAGACACCGGATTAGGCGGTGGCTTGTTTTGCTCTATAATAAAGCACCTGTTGTTACACCTACACAACAGGTAGCATTTTAAAAAGCTGCCATACAGCTCAAAAAAAGGGTTCCAGACCTTTTCCTCATATGCTTGGCAATAAAAAAAGGAATGGTACTTTCTACCATTCCACTATAAATCTATCTCTACGCTAAGGCTGGCATTGTTAACCCCTAAAAGAGAAAGCCCCCCGACTACAAATAATATGTAGCCAGGGGAAGTGTATAAATATTGAAAAGTTGTTATTATAATACCTATTTCCCCTGATTTTCACCATTGAATTAGTTTGTTAGTTTTTGTTGGAAAATGTTGGTTTTTGTTATATAATACAAACAGGAGGATGATGAACCATTATGAACCGTGAATTAAACCTTATGCTAATTGAAGATGATACATCCGTTTGTAAACGCTTTGCGGAATACGTGGATATTACCCCGGGCGTTTCCATTATGGCTGTTACCAATAATTCCTACCGTGCACTGGAGCTGATAAAGGAATGCCTTCCGGATGCCATTATACTGGATTTGGAATTAAACCAGGGAAAGGGCAATGGATTATTGTTCCTGCAGGAATTGAATAAGCTCTCTATTCCCTTCAAGCCCTTTATTCTGATTACGACAAATAACTCCAGCACGATTACCTATGACTATGCCCGGCAGTTAGGGGCTGATTTTATCATGTCTAAACATCAGGAGGATTACTCCGAAAAGAGCGCTATTGATTTTCTGAAAATGATGAAGGATATTATACAGAATAACATACGAAGCAACAACCCGGATTATGCGGACCAGGAAGCCCCAAACCAGCGGGAAAAACGTCTTACCCGGTTAATCAATGTTGAGCTGGACCGTATCGGCATCAGTCCGAAGGCAGTGGGCTACAAATATCTGACAAATGCGATTCTTCTGGTAATTGATGGACATACCGGCAACCTTTGTACCACCATTGGCAAAAAATACTCCAAAACGGATGCCAGTGTGGAGCGAGCCATGCAGAATGCCATTAACAGTGCATGGCGTTCCAACGATATTGAGGAGTTACTTAAGAATTATACTGCGAGAATCAACTCCGACAGAGGAGTGCCGACTTTGACCGAATTTGTGTATTATTATGCCAACAAGATAAAAAATGACGGTTAACCGGTTAACAGAACAGGCTGGATATTCTGTTTCATATCCAGCCCGGACAGGCTCTAACGACCTGCTGCTATATCGCGAAATAAATTCCAGAATCTTTCCCACATATTCTTCACCTCCTGTTTCTTCAATTCAGGAACAGAATAAGAAAAATATGTACTTTTTTATATTTGTATACAGTAACCGTTTATTATTATTTTTTATTAGTTAAGGAGTTTATCCATGCAGCTTTTCATTAAAAATCTTGGAATCATTATCTGCTGTCTATACTGCTTTATAAAGCTGTTACACATCACCCCGGAGAGGAAGACCCGTATTTTCCTTTCTGCATTTGTCATGCTCTTATCTGTCCTTTCCATCTATGTTGACCGCTGTAATCCCCATTTCACCATGCCTCTTCTCGTACTGCTTATAGCTCTGTTTACCGGCTGTGTAACAAAAACCCGATTATCCGTATCCATCACCGCAGCAGCCATCTCCTTTGCCTTAAGCTACAGTTTATTCATCCTTTCATCCACTGTCATCAGCGCACTAGGGGTACTGGTTTCGGAGACTCCCAACCATATGCTCCTCCAGCTGCTTTGCTTTGCCATGCTGCTTTTCATCATGCCGGTTCCCTTTCTGTTTAAGCGCACAAGGAACGGCATGCCCTTTTTACAAAAGCAGTTCTATTCCGTGCCGGGCATGGTTATCAGCCTTCTGCTGCTTTTCATTTCAACAACAATAAATAGTGCAAAATTTGATAACACAATTTACTTTATTTTGTACCTTACACTCATTTTTCTGGCATTTCTCATCTACCTATATTCTGTCTCTTATACACATCTCCGAGCCCACGAGACTCGACGTCATCTCG
>UQXF01000015.1 GCA_900544905.1 uncultured Clostridium sp. | reverse complement strand
TGACGTCGAGTCTCGTGGGCTCGGAGATGTGTATAAGAGACAGTTATTATACTAACAATATCAACAAAGGACACAGGTAAGGGTGTCAGTATAGAAAGGAGAGAAATAATATGAAGAAAAAAATAATAGCAATGACGATGGCAGTATTACTTGGATTTTCACTTACTGCATGTGGAACAGATGATTCCCAAAGTGGTGACGGCGGCTCCGTACAGACAGAAAATGATACGGCATCCGATTCCGCATCCGGAACAGCAAACAAGGATAAGCCTTTAGTATGGTTTAACCGCCAGCCATCCAACAGCTCTACAGGTGAGCTTGATATGGCTGCTCTGACTTACAACGATAATACATATTATGTAGGATTTGATGCAAATCAGGGTGCCGAATTACAGGGTACAATGGTTAAGGATTATATTGAGGCGAATATTGATAAGATTGACCGCAACGGGGATGGAGTAATCGGTTATGTTCTGGCAATTGGAGATATCGGACATAATGATTCCATTGCACGTACACGAGGTGTCCGTAAGGCGCTTGGTACAGGCGTTGACAAAGACGGTAATATCAATAGTGAGCCAGTGGGTACAAATACAGACGGCTCCGCTACAGCTGTACAGGATGGCTCCATTGAAGTTAACGGAAAGAAATATGTAGTGCGGGAGCTTGCTTCTCAGGAAATGAAAAACTCTGCAGGTGCTACCTGGGATGCAGCTACAGCAGGTAATGCAATCGGCACATGGTCATCCTCTTTTGGCGACGAGATTGATGTTGTTGTTTCTAATAATGATGGAATGGGAATGTCAATGTTTAATGCATGGTCAAAGGATAACAATGTTCCTACATTTGGTTATGATGCAAATAATGATGCAGTTGCTGCGATTGCAGAGGGCTATGGTGGCACAATCAGCCAGCATGCAGATGTGCAGGCATATTTGACACTTCGTGTTCTCCGCAATGCTCTTGATGGAGTGGATATTGATACTGGTATCGGTACAGAAGACGAAGCAGGTAATGTTTTAACGGATGATGTATATGTATATAATGAGGAAGAGCGTTCCTACTATGCATTGAATGTTGCGGTTACCGCTGATAACTATCAGGATTTTATGGATTCCACAAAGGTTTATGAGCCGGTATCAAACCAGCTTGATGAAAGCGCACATGCTACAAAGAAGGTATGGCTGAATATTTACAACGCTTCGGATAACTTTTTAAGTTCAACATACCAGCCGCTGCTTCAAAACTATGATGACCTTCTTAACCTCGATGTGGATTATATCGGTGGTGATGGACAGACAGAATCTAATATTACAAACCGTCTTGGAAATCCAAGCCAGTATGACGCATTTGCCATTAACATGGTTAAGACGGATAATGCGACCTCTTATACATCCTTACTTGACCAGTAATAGCTGTTCAAATAAAGACAGGCAGGCTATTAGGGAGAAGAATTTCTCCCTAATAACCTCTTTTTTTAAAATAATGTGTTTTTCTGAAAATCCGCCTGCAGGAAACCACCATAATATTTGATTCAATACTGAAAAATATTAATAAATAGGAGTAATGACAATGGTAGATGAAAAAGTGGATATCGTCTTATCGATACGCAATATGAGTAAGTCCTTTGGCCGGAACAGAGTTTTGGATCATATCAATATGAATGTGAAGCGCGGAACAGTTATGGGTCTTATGGGCGAAAATGGCGCCGGTAAGTCGACGATGATGAAATGTCTTTTTGGTACCTATCAGAAAGATGAAGGCAGTATTATCCTTGATGGCAAGGAAGTTAATTTTTCCGGACCTAAAGATGCTCTTGAAAATGGCATTGCTATGGTTCATCAGGAATTGAACCAGTGTCTGGAAAGAAATGTAATAGACAATTTATTTCTTGGACGTTATCCCGTTAATTCCATGGGAGTTGTTGATGAAGGCAGAATGAAATCGGAAGCCTCTGAGCTTTTCAGAAAACTGGGTATGACTGTAAATCTCACACAGCCGATGCGGAATATGTCGGTCTCCCAGAGACAGATGTGTGAGATTGCCAAGGCGATTTCCTATAATTCAAAGGTAATTGTTCTTGATGAGCCAACCTCTTCATTAACGGTACAAGAGGTTGATAAATTGTTTGAAATGATGAGAATGTTAAAAGAACAGGGTATATCTTTGATATATATCTCTCATAAGATGGATGAAATTTTTGAAATCTGTGATGAGATATCGGTACTTCGCGATGGTAATCTTGTCATGACAAAACGTGCGGAAGATACAAATATGAATGAGTTGATTGCAGCTATGGTTGGCCGGTCTCTTGAAAACCGGTTTCCGCCGGTTGACAACAATCCAAAAGATGTAATTTTATCAATTCAGCATCTGTCTACAAAATTTGAACCGCATTTGCAGGATATCTCATTTGATGTAAAAGAAGGAGAAATTTTTGGGTTGTATGGTCTGGTTGGAGCCGGACGGACGGAGCTTTTGGAGACAATTTTTGGTGTCAGAACCAGAGCGGCGGGACGTGTGTATTTTAATAATCGTCTCATGAACTTTAGCAGTGCGAAGGAAGCTATGGAGCATGGATTTGCCATGATTACGGAAGAACGGAAAGCAAACGGGCTGTTTCTGAAAGGTGACCTTACATTTAATACAACAATTGCAAATTTGAATCATTATAAGTCGGGAGTAGCACTTTCCGATTCCAAAATGGTAAAGGCAACTGCAAATGAAATCAAAATCATGCATACAAAATGTATGGGACCGGAAGATATGATTTCAAGCCTTTCCGGTGGAAACCAGCAGAAGGTTATCTTTGGAAAATGGCTGGAACGTGGACCGCAGGTGTTTATGATGGATGAACCCACAAGAGGAATTGATGTTGGCGCAAAATATGAGATATATGAATTGATTATTAATATGGCGAAACAGGGAAAGACAATTATCGTGGTTTCATCTGAAATGCCGGAAATTTTAGGAATTACGAACCGCATTGGTGTTATGTCAAACGGACGCCTTTCTGGAATTGTTAACACGAAGGAGACAAATCAGGAAGAGCTTTTAAGGCTCAGTGCAAAATATCTATAATGAAGGAGAATGATGGATATGGCTAATGAAAACAGTAAAATTCTTACTGCTGAACAGGAAATGCAGCTGCGTCAGCCAATAGAGGATTATGTTGGTAAAATTCAGGAAAAGATTGACAGTCTCAGGAAGGACGGCACGAATAAGGTGCTTGCACTTCAAAACAGTATTGACAGTATAAAAAGAGACTGTACCCTTACAAAGAAGGAGAGAGAGACGGAGATTGCTAAAAACCAGGAGGAGCTGGTAAAGGCAAAAAAAGTAGAAGAAAAAAATAAAGAAGAAATTTCCGGATTAATTTCAGATGCGGAAGCTTATCTCAAAGCACATTTTGACAAAGATTATTACCAGGTGGTTAAAAAAAGCTGTGAGTATGAAAAGATAGCCGCAAAAGAAAAATACCACAAAAAGGTGGAGAAGCTGCAAAAAGAGCATCATGAAATCCTTTCAAAGCTTTCTGACAAGCAGGAGATAAAGGATGAAAAATATGTCTATAAAAACAAGCTGTTCGATGCTAAAATGGAGCTGGAGAAGGAGCTTCAGCAGATAAAGGACAGAAGACATGCAGCGTATACGTTTAAATACCATTTAATTGACTTACTGCGCTTATCAAAGTTTACCTTTATGGAATCAAAGGTGCAGAAATGGGAAAATTATAAATATACGTTTAACCGCCGGACATTTCTCCTGCAGAATGGTCTGTATATTGTAATTCTTCTGATTTTTATTATGTTATGTATTATTACGCCGATGGTAAAGCATACACCGCTGCTTACATATAATAATGTTTTAAACATTCTTCAGCAGGCTTCCCCTCGGATGCTTCTCGCTCTTGGTGTTGCTGGATTGATTCTTCTTACCGGTACAGACCTTTCCATTGGACGTATGGTTGGTATGGGTATGACAACTGCAACGATTATCATGCACCAGGGAATCAATACAGGAGCGGTTTTTGGCCATGTATTTGATTTTACCGGGATACCCGTTGGGGGCAGAGTGGTTTTGGCATTGGTAATGTGCATATTTTTGTGTACATTTTTTACATCAATTGCAGGCTTTTTTACGGCGAAATTTAAGATGCATCCGTTTATCTCTACAATGGCAAACATGCTGATGATTTTTGGAATTGTTACATATGCAACAAAGGGTGTGTCATTTGGTGCGATTGAACCGACGATTCCCAATATGATTATTCCGAAAATAAATGGCTTCCCGACGATTATTCTCTGGGCAGTGGCAGCAATTGCAATTGTATGGTTTATTTGGAATAAGACTACATTTGGAAAGAATCTGTATGCGGTTGGAGGAAACCCGGAGGCTGCATCAGTTTCCGGTATTTCCGTATTCCGTGTAACAATGGGAGCATTTATCCTGGCTGGTATTTTATATGGATTTGGCTCATGGCTTGAATGTGCAAGAATGGTTGGTTCGGGCTCTGCGGCTTATGGACAGGGCTGGGATATGGATGCAATCGCCGCCTGCGTTGTAGGAGGTGTCTCTTTTACCGGTGGTATTGGTAAGATATCAGGTGTAGTAGTTGGTGTACTGATTTTTACAGCCCTTACCTATTCTCTTACAATTCTTGGTATTGATACAAACCTTCAGTTTGTATTTGAAGGTATTATCATTCTCTCGGCAGTAACACTTGATTGTCTGAAATATGTTCAGAAAAAGTAATTGTCAGTGGATGCAAAAGGAGCCAGATGCAGTTCTGGTTCTTTTTGCATGTCCGGAAGACAGCAGCGTTTACTTTCAAAGATGCATTTGTTATAATGTTAAAAATATTAAGCAGATGTGAAATGCATATATGGAGAAAAAATATGGGTAAATATACAGTGCTTCTGGTGGATGATGAGGAAGAAGTAATACAGGTTATTATGAAAAAAATTGACTGGGAGGGGCTCGGCTTCTCTGTGATTGGACATGCAGGTAACGGAGTAAAGGCTCTTGAGATGGTGGAGGAATTTCAGCCGGATGTTGTTATGACAGATATTAAGATGCCCTATATGGATGGGATGGAGCTGGCGGATTCCATTAAAACCAGATTTCCTACAACCAAGATTCTGCTTTTTACAGGCTTTGATGAATTTGAATATGCGAAGGAGGCTGTTCATCTGGAGGTCGAAGAATATATTCTCAAGCCGGTAAATTCTGTGGAGATGACCGGTGTATTCTCACAGCTCAAAATAAAACTGGACCAGGAAATTAGCGAAAAAAGAAACGTGGAGATTTTGCAGAAATACTATATGGAGTCATTGCCCTTTTTGCAGGCGAATTTTTATTCTACGCTAATTGAAGGAAGAGTCCGGGAAGAAGAGGTTCAAAAGTATCTTTCGGATTATCAGATTTCCTTTGCAGGTCCGTTTTTTTGCTGCCTTGTCATTCATACCTCATCAAATCAGGTGCCTGAGAATATGAATCCGCTGCTATTATCTACATCGGTTCAAAAACAGGCAGAGGAACGCTTTGGAGAAAAATGGCAGGTTAAATTCTTTACGTATATTGGAAATACCGTTGCAATCCTGCAGCTTAATGATGAAAATGAAATTACGGAGCTGACAGATGAATGTGACCGGTTTTGCAAATATGCCCGGCGTATCATCGGTGCTGTTGTCACTATAGGGGTAGGGTCGGTCTGTAACAATATTCTTGAATTGTCACAATCCTATAGCAGTGCAAGGGAGGCGGTCTCCTACCGGGTACTCTTTGGTGCTTCCAGGGCAATTAATATGAAGGAGATTGTGCCGAAAAAGCCGGGAGAATCCAATATGATGAATGATGCTGAATTGTCGAATCTGTTTAAAATGATTCGTTTGGGTTCGCCGGAGGATGTAAGGAAGGCGGTTGATAAATATTTAAACCATGTACTTGTTCCGGCAAAGTCTTTACAGCATCATTACATTGCTGTTATGGAACTGATTGGTGGATTATATCGGTTTTCGGTTAATAATAATATAGAAACAGAGGATTTCCTGGGAGATATAAGAAAGCTATATAGCAGGCTGCTCGATTTGGAGTATGATGCGCTGCGGGAATGGGTCATTCAAGTCAGTCTGTCCTTCCGGGAGGAATTAATCAGTGCCCGGAGCAAATCAACAAAGTCCTTTGTAAGCAAGGCAAAGGAATATGTTCATAATAATTATGCAGATGAAGAGCTTTCACTGGATAGCATCTGTGAAGTTTTGGGTGTATCCAATTCGTATTTTTCTACTGTGTTTAAAAAAGAGACGGGAAATTCATTTATAGGATACTTAACAGATTATCGCATGGACCGGGCATCCCGCCTTTTAATTGAAACGAATGAAAAAAATTATATTATAGCTCAAAGTGTCGGGTATGCGGACCCCAATTATTTTAGTTATGTATTTAAAAGGAGATTTGGTGTGTCACCCTCAAAATACAGAACGGAGTATGCAAATAAGTGAAGAGTAAGTATATCAGGAAATTAAAGAACTTAAAACCAAGAGGAATGCAGCCTACGATTATGCTGGCATTTTCTGTGATATCTATTTCAATAATGCTGGTTCTGGGGATTGTGATGTATCTCCGGTTTTCAACCTTATCCCGGCAGGAGATGATACAAAGTACGCAGATGCTGATGGAGCAGACCGGGGAAAATCTGGAGGATTATCTGGTCAGTATGCGGCAGATATCGGATGCCGCTTACTATGATGTCATAAAAGAAAATGACTTAACCAGCCAGAACAAGGATATTCAGCGTGGAATGAATCTTTTGTATGAAGCAAACAGAGACAATCTGCGAAGTATTGCCATATACAATAATTACGGAAGCCTGATGGCAGCAGAACCGGTGGCAGTCCAGAAAGAAGACCCGGATGTTACCAGACAGGATTGGTATGTACAGGCTATGGATAAGATGGAGAATATGCATTTTTCCACTCCGCATATTCAGAATCTGTTTGATGATACGGCATTTCGCTATTATTGGGTCATTTCATTAAGCCGTGTCGTTGAACTTACGGATGAGGGGGTTCCGCAGTTAGGCGTTTTACTTGTAGATATGGATTTTTCCAGCATTTCACGGATGATGAAACAGATTAATACATTAGATAACGGACAGTATTATTATTTATGTGATAATAACGGACAAATCATCTATCATCCTCAGCAGATACAAATCAGTAATGGAATTTGTAATGAGAACAGTGAAATAGCAGCACAATACAAGGATGGTGTTTATGATGAAGTGTTTGAAGGAGAACAGCGGAAAATTGTTGTTGATACCATTAGTTATACCGGTTGGAAGCTGGTTGGAGTGATTCCGTATACCACGTTTACTCACGGAATGATTGGTATCAGGTATTTTATTGTAATGATTATGCTTCTTATGGCAATGATGCTTGTTATTATCAATCGTGTTATTTCAGTCAGGATTTCCAGTCCTATTTTGAAATTAAATGATTCCGTCAAAGAATTTGAAGCGGGAGAAAAACCGGAGATTTATATTGGTGGACCGCTGGAAATCAGGCAGCTGGGACATTCTATTCAAAGGTCATATGAACAGATTGATATGCTGATGAAGAAGATTGTCTGGGAACAAAATGAGAGAAGAAAAAGTGAGCTCGATGCCCTGCAGAGCCAGATTAATCCTCATTTTTTATACAATGCCCTGGATTCTATTACGTGGATGATTGAAGGAGGGCGTAATGATGATGCAGCTTTTATGATTTCGCAGCTGGCAAAGCTGTTTCGGATTAGCCTTTCTAAGGGACATACGATAATCAGTGTGAAGGATGAGCTGCAGCATGCGGAAAGCTATATGAATATACAGAAGGTCCGGTATAAGGATTCCTTTTCTGTTACATTTGATGTGGAGCCGTCCATATATACCTGTTGTACCGTAAAATTAATATTGCAGCCGATTCTGGAAAATGCGATTAATTATGGGGTTGGAGGCATGGATGACTGCGGAGAAATCAGGGTGACGGGTTTGCGGAAGGATGGGAAAATTATTCTTTCCGTCACCGATAATGGAATTGGAATTCCGGAGGATGAGGTAAAGCTTTTGCTTACAGACAATAACCGGGTTCATAAAAAAGGCTCGGGAGTTGGTCTTGTAAATGTAAACAACCGTATTCAGGTTCTTTTTGGCAAGGAGTATGGTCTTATTGTTGAAAGTGAACCGGATGAGGGAACAACCGTTTCTATCTGCATTCCGGCAGTTCCGTATACGGAAGAAAATAGAAAGAATATTGAAGAGGGACATGTATATTAGCAGGCAAAAACGGATTATGGAAAGAAGCTGGGTAAGTAGAGATGAAAAATAGTAAAAAATTATTTATTTTAATTGAATCTGTTCTGGCTGTTCTGGTTATTATAGTGGCAATTCTTATGGTACAGGAAAAAAACGGAAGGGCTCTTTATAAGGTTTCTGTGATTATTCAAAATTCGGATGATAATCAATGGTCTGCGTTTAAATATGGATTGAAAATGGCAGCAGAAGACCATGGAATAGAGATGTATGTTGTCAATACCGGAGAAGAATTGTCCGTTGAGGACGAAAAGCGGATAATAGAAAGTGAAATAGATAATGGGGCGGATGCAGTTATTGTGCAGCCTGTTCCGGATGCGGAGGAAATGCTGGAAAAGATTAGAAGTAAGGTTCCGGTTATGCTTGTAGAGTGCTCGGCATCCGAGGAAAGAACCTCTGCCGGGATTCCTGTTACGGCACCGGACAATTATGCTATGGGTGTAACCTTAGCAGAGGAGCTGTTAAAGGATTATGAAGGAAAAATTAATGACAAAAAAATAGGGCTTCTTTCAAAGACAGATGATTCGGAGGTTGTTACTGACCGGGAAAGGGGATTTAAAGATGCATTAATGGATGCAGGAGCCCAGATTAGCTGGTCCATCAGTGAAGCTTCTTTTACAGAGGATAGAGAAGCGTTTCTGGAAGACCAGCCAAGGGTGGATTATGTGATTGCACTTGATGATGACAGTCTGACGAGGGCAGGAGAATGTGCCGCGGCTAATAATCTGCACGGCGCATTGGTATATGGAATTGGATATTCTACGGAAGCGGTTTATTATCTGGACACAGGTGTTGTGGAATGCCTGGTGGTGCCCGACGGATTTAATGCAGGTTATCAGAGTCTGACAGAGGTTGCCGAAAATTTGGAAAAGTATTTTGACAGGCTGCAAAACAGAGAGGTTTCCTATATGATTATGCGCAGAGATACATTGTTTACAAAAAAAAACCAGGAGGTTCTTTTTACAATGAGCCAGTAGGTTTTAGGGTTTATAGATTTGGAAGGGCTGTGATATATAATGAAGAAGAAATTATTTGCAGCAGGAATTATTTTCTGCATAAGCATACAGTTATTATGTGCCTGTGGAAGGCAGGAGCAGACTGTGCCGCGTAATATCCACATCGGAGTGACATATTATAATCAGAGTGATACATTTCTCAATGAGCTTCTTGCCTGTTTCAGAGAGCAGCTTGATTATCTTGAAAGAGAGGACTGCGATATTACAATGACAATCCGGGATGCAGCAGGGTCACAGCGGACACAGGATGACCAGGTGGCTTCGTTGATTACGGAGGGGTGCGATATTCTGTGTGTCAATCTGGTGGACCGGGCGGACCCATCGGAAATAATTGATGTTGCAAGAGAGAATGATGTGCCGATTATCTTTTTTAACAGAGAGCCTGTTGCAGAAGATTTGAAGCAGTGGGATAAGCTTTATTATGTTGGCGCAGATGCAAAGCAATCCGGTGTGATGCAGGGAGAACTGGCGGTTGATATAATACAGGAAAATAGCCGGATAGACCGCAACAAGGACGGAAAGATTCAATATGTGGTGCTTGAGGGGGAAGCGGGTCATCAGGATGCAATTATCCGTACGGAAAGCGTGGTTGACACCTTGAAAAATAGCGGTATTGAGCTGGAGAAGCTTAGCTGGCAGATTGCAAACTGGAACCGGGCACAGGCGCAAAACCGGATGACGCAAATGATTGGCCAGTATCAGACAGAAATTGAGCTGGTTCTGGCAAATAATGACGATATGGCATTAGGTGCAATTGATGCCTATGAGAAGACCAATTTTACAGAGTCAGCACTGCCGGTGTTTTTAGGAATTGACGGTACGGATGCCGGACTGCAGGCAATTCTGGATTCAAAGCTGGCAGGAACCGTATATAATGATAAAGAGGGGCAGGCGGAGGCTATGGCCAGACTGGCAGTTGCCATTGCTTCAGGAGAGGGTATGGAAGAAATAGAATTTGAAAATGATAAATATATCTATCTGCCCTATTCTAAGGTTACAAGTGAAAATGTCCAAAGTTATCTTGAGAAAAATAGCCATTGACAGAATGGCTGTTTTTTCTTATAATTCACTTTATGACGTTAAAGCTTTAAAACATAAGCGTTTTAAAGCTGCAAACCGGTGAATGTCCGGTGCTATGTCAAATTTATGAGACAAAAGAGAGAGGGAGAAAGAGAAAATGGCAGTTAAAATTTTGTTACTTGTTGTATTTTTTGCTGTTATGGTCGGGATTGGTATTTATTCGAGAAAAAGTGCGACCAATGTCAATGATTTTGTGCTGGGAGGAAGAGGGGTAGGACCGTGGCTTACTGCGTTTGCCTTTGGTACTTCGTATTTCTCTTCTGTTGTATTTGTGGGCTATGCCGGACAGTTTGGCTGGAAATATGGTCTTGCCTCCACCTGGATTGGTCTTGGAAATGCCTTTATCGGAAGTCTGTTAGCCTGGCTTGTATTGGGAAGAAGAACCCGTGTCATGACCCAGAAGCTGGATGCAAAGACCATGCCGGAATTTTTTGGAAAGCGTTATGATTCCAAGGCTCTGCGCATTGCAGGCTCTGCAATTGCCTTTGTGTTCCTTGTACCGTATACGGCGTCCATTTACAACGGTCTCTCCAGATTGTTTGGAATGGCTTTTGATATCGACTATAAGGTTTGTATTATCGTAATGGCATTGCTGACCGGTGTTTATGTCATTGTGGGCGGTTATATGGCTACGGCGCTGAATGACTTTATCCAGGGCATTATCATGCTGTTTGGTATCTGTGCAGTTATTGTGGCAGTGCTAAACGGCCAGGGCGGATTTTTAAATGCAGTAAAGGAGCTTTCCCTTATTTCTGCGGAGGATGCTGCGGTTCCGGCATTGTCCGGAGGACAGGGACTTCTCACAAGCTTTTTTGGACCGGACCCGGTTAATCTGTTAGGTGTAGTCATCTTAACCTCCCTTGGGACCTGGGGGCTTCCTCAGATGGTACATAAATTTTATGCCATTAAGGATGAAAAAGCAGTTAAGACCGGTACCGTGGTTTCTACCTTTTTTGCCATCATTATATCCGGCGGCTGTTATTTTCTCGGAGGCTTCGGACGTCTGTTTGACAGTCCGGCAATTTACAATGCGGACGGAAGCATTGCATATGATTCCATTGTACCCCAGATGTTATCCACGTTACCGGACATTTTGATTGGTATTGTTATTGTACTGGTGCTCTCTGCTTCCATGTCTACCTTATCCTCACTGGTGCTGACCTCCAGCTCCACTCTGACGCTGGATTTTTTAAAGGAATCGGTTGCCAAAAATATGAGTGATAAAACGCAGCTTATTGTCATGCGTGTACTGGTTGCAGGCTTTATTATCCTGTCTGTTGTACTGGCATTGAACCCGCCTACCTTTATCGCCCAGCTTATGGGTATTTCCTGGGGCGCGCTGGCAGGTGCATTCTTAGCACCATTTATGTATGGTCTTTATTCAAAGAGGATTACGAAGGCGGCTGTATGGGCAAGCTATATTGTGGGTGTGGGAATTACGGTTTCCAACATGTTCATTGGCTTTATCGCATCTCCGATTAATGCAGGAGCCATCACGATGCTTGCAGGTCTGATTGTGGTTCCGCTTGTAAGCCTGGTTACACCAAAAATGGACAAGGAATATGTGGAGGATATCTTTACCTGTTATAATGAAACGGTTACCGTGCACAAGAAGAGTTCCTTAGAGGAGTAGGGAAATTTGAAATTTAATAAATAGATGAATATACCCCGGATAATAAATGAAATTATCCGGGGTATATTTGTGCATGATAACCTGTATTATCGCAACTGGAAGTTGCCGAAATTCCATTATTAAGTGGTTGATTTGGATGCTTTTATAAAATATAATTCAGATTGGAGGTGTGACGCTATGAACTTTGCAGAAAAATTATTGACTTTGAGAACACAGTATGGATATTCGCAGGAGGCGCTTGCAGAGAAACTAAATGTAAGCAGGCAGGCAATTTCAAAATGGGAGCTGGGCACAACGCTGCCCGAAACCGATAAAGTAATTACAATCAGCAATTTTTTTGAAGTTTCAACGGATTATCTGTTAAAGGATAATATTCAGTTGAATAATAATGAAAGTTTAGATAGAGTAGTCTTAAAGTTTTTAGGTTCCGCACAGGACATGGATGATATATCCAAGGAGCTGGTGGATATTATGAAGGATGGAATCATTGATGATAACGAAAAAATACGGATGGATGCCATTATAGATACGTTAGATGCCATAGCCGCTATCATTGATGAGATAAAGCAGAAGATGAATATGGCATAGTATAAAAGGTTCAGGAGGGCAACCGGGAGTTGCCATGAGTAGATAATAAAAATAATAGAATCCCGGCAGCAGGTAAGGATACAGAGGTATTGTTATCTGCTGTTTTTGTGTTACGGGGCAGTATAATATTTTTTAATGCAAATTAAGTGGCAAAATCCCTCATACAATGATATACTTACATGAGGTTAGTTTCTATTTCGATAAAATAAAGATAAAGGTGAGTAAGATGCATAAAGAGTTTGTGATGGGAAATGAAGCCATTGCCTTAGGCGCAATGGCGGCAGGTGTAAATGTTGTCTCGGGATATCCGGGAACTCCCTCCACCGAGGTGTTAGAAAGTGTTGCAAAGCGTAATGACGGCAGTATCTATGTGGAGTGGTCGGTTAATGAGAAGGCAGGTCTGGAAGTGGCGGCAGCAGCGGCTTACAGTGGAGCAAGAACCATGGTGACCATGAAGCAGGTGGGATTAAATGTTGCCAGTGACCCGTTAATGAGTCTTGCTTATGTGGGTGTCAAGGGCGGCATGGTGGTAATGGTGGCGGATGACCCGGGGCCGATTTCTTCCCAGACGGAGCAGGATACAAGAACTTTCGGGCAGTTTAGCAAGCTGCCTGTATTTGACCCGTCCTCTGTGGAAGAGGCGTATAAGATGATTCAGAGTGCATTTGAGATTTCTGAGGAATATCACACACCGGTGCTGTTCCGCTCCACCACAAGGGTATGTCACGCCTATGCCTCCATTGAGGTGAAGGAGAAAGAGGAGTATTACGAGAATAAGCCGGAGGGCTTTGTAAAGGATTCCTCAAAATGGGTTATATTTCCGAAGCTTTCCCATAGAAGACACGGTGAAATTGAGGACAGCCTGCCGGTGATTGGAAAGGCACTTGGGCAGCTGCCTTACAATAAGCTTTTTGGAAGCAGACAGGCATCAGTTGGAATCGTATGCGGAGGAATCAGCTATTCCTATGTAAGGGAGGCACTGGAGATACTCAGGGAACAGACCGGCTTTGATATGCTGGGAGACACCGTATCAGATGTATTTCCCAATATCCGCCTGTTTAAAGTGGGAACACCCCATCCGTTTCCCGAGGATAAGGCACTGGAATTTATGGAAGGGCTTACTGCTGTTTTAGCTGTAGAAGAATTAGATTCGGTGCTTGAGCGTATGCTGCTGCAGTGTGCAGGCAGGCATCAGATTGCCATACAGATTGATGGAAAAATAAACGGGATTGTACAAAATGCGGGGGAGAACAGTGTAGAATCGGTAAAGAAGAATATTATAGAGTTTTTACAGCTGCAGGAGGCACCGGGAATTACAGATGAATCCCGGGAGGATAATGCGGACATCGGGGAGGAGGCGTCCCTGCCGGAGCTTCCGGTACGTCCGCCGGTTCTGTGTGCCGGCTGCCCGCACCGGGCATCCTTCTATGCAGTGAAAAAGGCAATGGAGGGAAAGAAGGCGGTTTTCTGTGGGGATATCGGGTGCTACACCCTGGGAAATGCGAAGCCTTTGGATATGACGGATACCTGTCTGTGTATGGGGGCAGGCATTACCATGGCGCAGGGCTTTTCAAGGGTGGAAAAGGATACCACCTGCTTTGCCTTTGTGGGAGATTCCACCTTCTTTGCATCCGGCATGACCGGTGTTGTCAATGCGGTATATAATCAGCATGACATGGTTTTAGTGGTGCTGGATAATTCCACCACTGCCATGACAGGACACCAGCCTCATCCTGGAACCGGAAAGACCATGATGGGGGATATTGTAAATAAAATCAGCATTGTGAAGATATTAGAGGCAATCGGTTTAACAGAGGTGCGCACGGTGAATCCGTTAGAGCTTAATGATGCAATTGAAGCCGTGAAGGAAACTGTTGCCAGGCCCGGGGTGAAGGCAATTATTTTCAAGTCTCCCTGTATTGCAGTATCAAAGCCGGAGAAACAGTGTACAATTGATTCGGAAAAATGTATTAACTGTAAGAAATGTATCCGTGAGCTGGGCTGTCCCGCCATCACGGTAAACGAGGGAAGGGTTGTGATTGAACCGTCTCTCTGCTTTGGGTGCGGAATCTGTAAAAGTGTCTGCCCGGTGGGGGCAATAGGAGGTGGCAGAAATGAGTAAGAGTGTTATCTTGTGTGGTGTCGGCGGACAGGGAACGGTGCTGGCATCGAAGCTGATATCTTATGCCGCCATGGCGAAGGGTGAAATGGTAAAAGCTGCCGAGACCATCGGCATGGCACAGCGGGGCGGCAGTGTGACCAGTCATGTGCGTATCGGTGAGGGAGCATTTTCTCCGCTGATTCCGGAGGGAAAGGCGGATGTGATGATTGCCTTTGAGCCGGCAGAAGCGGTGAGAAATCTGTGCTATCTTAAAAGCGGCGGCGTGGTGGTTGTTTCCCAAAAGGCGGTAAAGCCGGTGACAGCTTCGTTGGCTGCAAAGGAGTATGAGGCAGGCGAAATGCTGTCTTATCTGAAGAGCAAGGTGGAGCGCCTCATTATTGTAGACGGGGAGGCGGCTGCAGAGAAGCTTGGCTCTTCCAAGGCGCTTAATGTGGTGCTGCTTGGGGCGGCGATTGCCTGTAATGAAATTGATATCTCCATGGAGGAGATAAGGGAGGCTGTCAGAAAGAAGGTGCCGGAGAGGTTTCATGAATTGAATTTCCAGGCATTAGAGGTCGGAAAGGATGCAGCCCGGCAGGGTAAGGGCAATGGCTGAGCTATTCTGTAAATTGTGTGAATAGGAAGCTGCTTCCTGTAATATGATAAGGTTAGAATGTCTGTTAGTAAAAGGAGATTTTATGCTGAAAAAATATTTGATTACGTTTTTTATTTCAATGGTGCCGTTAATTGAGTTAAGAGCTGCAGTACCCTATGCAATTGGTATGGGTTTGCCGGTAGTGCCGTCCTATATTGTGTGTATTGTAGGAAATATGCTGCCGGTTCCGATTATCTTTCTGTTTGCCAGAAGAGTGCTGGAATGGGGCAAGGATAAAAAGTATATTGGAAGGTTTTTTACATTTTGTCTGGAGAAAGGACACAAGGGCGGTGAGAAATTAAAGCAAAAGGCAGGAAAGGGATTATTCTGGGCACTGCTTTTATTTGTGGGGATTCCCCTTCCGGGAACGGGAGCCTGGACAGGAACCCTTGCAGCCAGCATTCTGGATATGGATTTTAAGACCAGTGTACTGGCGGTGATGTTAGGGGTTATTCTGGCGGGAATCATCATGGGTCTTGTCAGCGCAGGCTTGTTCAGCGGTCTGGAAATGCTGTTTCAATAATACGGATAAATGTACTGTGAGTGGATTTGTGGCAAAAATGAAATAAAAAACTATGCAATTTAAAAGGGGTATGCTATATTAGGAAATGGTGGCAGTCCGGAATCGTTACAGATAACAGGAGCTTATGTTTAGGATAAGAAATGGTATTTGAGAGAAGAACTGCCGGATTATACATACAGGTGGAGAATATATTTTATGAAGATGAAGGATAGTCAGTTTAGGCAGATAAAAAAGCAGTTAGAACGATTGGCAGGAAGTAATACCTTTTATGGAGAAAAATTACAGGGGATTGATATCTCAGAGATTCAGTCCCAGGAGGATTTTGAAAAGCTTCCGTTTTCGGAAAAGAGTGATTTAAGGGATGCATATCCGTTGGGATTAATGGCAGTTCCGGAGGAGGAGATTGTAAGAATCCATTCCTCTTCGGGAACGACAGGAACGCCGGTTATCATTCCCTATACAGCGAAGGATGTGGATGACTGGGCAATCCAGTTTGCAAGATGCTATGAGATGGCAGGGATAACGGATAAAGACCGTATCCAGATAACGCCGGGCTATGGCTTATGGACGGCGGGAATTGGTTTTCAGAACGGCTGTGAAAAGTTAGGTGCAATGGCGATTCCCATGGGTCCGGGTAATACGGATAAGCAGATTCAGATGATGGTAGACATGAAGTCAACGGTTATCTGCGCCACCTCCTCCTATGCATTGCTGCTGGCAGAGGAGATTGCAAAGAGGGGACTGAAAGACCGGATTCATTTGAAAAAGGGTGTCATTGGCTCGGAACGCTGGGGTGAAAAGATGCGCAGCCGTATCCAGAATGAACTGGGAATTGAGTTATATGACATTTACGGACTTACAGAGGTGTATGGTCCGGGGATTGGTGTGAATTGCAGCAAACAGACCGGGATTCACTACTGGGACGATTATATCTATATTGAGATTGTGGACCCGGTGACAGGCGAGGTACTGCCGGATGGGGAGATGGGAGAGATTGTAATTACCACTCTGGTAAAGGAAGGCGCACCTCTTATCCGTTTCCGCACCCATGATTTGTCGCGGATTATTCCGGGAGAATGTCCTTGCGGTTCTCCTTATCCGAGAATTGATATCATTGCAGGGCGTACAGATGATATGTTAAAGGTGAAGGGTGTAAATATGTTCCCGAGCCAGATTGAGGACGTGATTTCCATGGTAGATGGTGCATCCAGCGAATACCAGGTGTTAATCCGCCATGAGAATGGAAAGGATGTTATGACCCTTTCTGTTGAAGTAAATGCGGATGCTCCAAAGGAAGAGGTGGCAAAGAGGCTTGCCCACACCTTTAAGAGCAGAATTGGTATGACGCCGATTGTCAACCCGGTGGATATAGGAGCTCTTCCGCGAAGTGAGAAGAAGACAAAACGGGTGATAGACGAGAGATACGAGTAAGAATTTATATATAGAGGGTATTTATGTGATATTTTCTAAATAGGGATAAAATTTCGAGGAATGAATAATTGAGAAATGGAGGCATGAAAGATGATTAAAATTTATCGTACAGAGAACAGTAAAATTGGAGAAGAGCATGCCTTTGAACCCGGTTCCTGGATTCAGCTTACAGACCCCAGCATAGACGAGCTGGAGTTGATTTCAAAACGGTTTGAAATTGATATTGCCGATGTCCGCGCCGCAATGGATGCGGATGAGAGCTCCCGTGTGGAATTAGAGGATGATTATACGCTTATCCTGGTGGATATTCCGATTATCGAGATTCGTAATGACCAGAAGGCATATACGGCAATTCCGCTGGGTATTCTTCTGCTGGATGATTATCTGATTACCATTTGTGCGGAGGAAACTCCGGTCTTACAGTATTTTGTGAACTCTACTGTAAGGGAATTCAGCACGAAAAAGCAAATGCGTTTTGTCTATCAGATTTTATACAGAACCTGCATGGTGTACCAGTTATATCTGCGGACGATTGACAGCAAGAGGACTGAGATTGAAGAACGCGCTCAGGAGGATGTGAAGGAGGAGGATTTGGTAACGCTGCATGAGTTAGAATCCAATCTTGTATATTTTGCCACTTCATTGAGAGCAAATGGGGCTGTGATAGACCGGTTATCCAGATACAGCCGGGTACGTCAGTTCCCGGAAGACAAGGATTTGTTAGATGATGTTAAAGTGGAAAACGGTCAGGCGATTGAGATGACAACTATTTACCGGGATATTATTCATGGTACAAGGGAGCTGTTATCAAACATCATAGACATACGTCTTAACAGTGTCATGAAATATCTTGCAGTAATCACTATTGTTATGGCGATTCCGGATATTATTTCGGGATTTTATGGAATGAACGTGGATGAAAGATGGGTGCCTCTCCAAAGTATCCCTTTCGGATTTGGAATTATCTGTGTTTTGACCGTGGTAATATGTATGATTGTGCTTAAAATTTTGAAAAAAAAGAAAATGTTATAGAAATGGGTATATAAAAACCTTCTATCTTATCCGGCGTGATAAAGATAGAAGGTTTTTTAATTAGCATTTTTCTGGTTCCGGATATTCCTCTCCGAAGGTATCTACAGTTATAGACTGGATTTTCTGCTCCTGCAAAGGTTTATCATAATAATCTGTCTCAACACAGGCAATTTTATCTACAATGTCTAATCCTTCTGTTATTTTTCCGAAGGCAGCATACTGCCCGTCTAAATGAGGGGAGGTTTTGTGCATGATAAAAATCTGTGAACCCGCAGAGTCCGGGTCCATGGCGCGTGCCATAGATAAAACACCAGGCGTATGCCTTAAGTTGTTTTCAAAACCGTTCATTGAAAATTCTCCCCTGATGCTATAGCCAGGACCGCCCATTCCGGTTCCCTCCGGGCACCCGCCCTGAATCATAAAGCCCTTAATGACGCGGTGAAAAATTAAACCGTCGTAATAACCCTTTTTTATAAGGGAAATAAAATTGTTTACCGTATTTGGAGCAATATCCGGATAAAGCTCCGCCTTCATGACATCACCATTTTCCATGGTGATTGTTACGATTGGATTTGCCATAATTCTATGTCCTTTCTGTTTTCTAAGATATGGGTATTTTATCATCTCTGGTAAAGCTTGACAAGACAGAGGATTTTTCTGCAATGTATCTTCTGCCTGTCTTCTTTAATATATTGAAAATTTGTTCAAAATCTTTTCAAACAGATATCAGAATGGTTCATAGAATATTAATTGCTTTTGGTAAATCAAATCAGTATTATAAGTCTATCAGCAATATTTTAATGCAAATTAATGAAGGAGAGCAGAAAGTCATTTTTATAAAGGAGGGAATATGTAAAAAAATACGGCTGTAAAAAAGAAAAATTTATAGCTTTTGCATAACAATATACTTGCGTAACCCTGGAGAATCATCTATAATAAAGATAATTATGTTTAACGTGATTTGGTGTTTGGAAGGGGAATTTGTTATGAAGAAGGTAAGTTTCAGAGTAAGGAATTTTGATAAAGAACAGTTTCTGACCTTTAATATTGATAATGAGGCGGAGTTAGATGAGGAGCTTCTGGATTTTTTGGAGGATGAAGAACCAGAGGGCATTGTTCCGGTTATTTTTGAAGATGAGGATGAAGAATGTGACACCTTTTCTTATAATATTACAGATAAGATTCGGCTGAGTGAACTGTCTAATCAGGAGATTAACGCAGAGATGGTACTGATGGTTATGCGGGGACTTGTTCTGGCATTGATTGATATGGCAGAATGCAGGATTCCGTTATCCTATCTGGTATTACATCGCAATTATATTTATATTGATTCCGATTATAAGGTTGAGTTTATCTGTATTCCTTTGGAGGACATGCAGGAAGAAGTGGATATCAATCATTTCCTGAGGAGTTTTATTGCCAGTCTCCGGTTTGATTCTTCAGAAAACGGCGACTATGTTGCGAGAATGCTGACCTTTGTCAATAATCCGGAAGTTTTTAATCTTCATAATTTACTTACATTGGTGGAAGATTTAATGGATGAATTGGGAATTGAGATTCCGGAGGATAATTCTTCTGATATCTATGCGGATTATCAGGAGGTAGGCGCTGAAAAGGACGCGGTTGACCTTGTGGATGAACTGGATGATTTTGATGAGGAAGAAGAGATTTCCATCAATGGGCAGTCTGATGAATGGCAGGGAGATACCACTATTTTAACAGACGAGGCTGCCGGGGAAGAAAACATTCCGGATGAAGCTGAGCCGGAGGATACCTCTGAAATATCGGAAGAGACTGAGGAAGAAACAGAAGTGCCATTGCAGGAGGAAGTCATGGCGGAGATTCCGGATGAACCGGAGGATAATACGGAAGAGGAAACAGAGGCTTCCGTGGATGAAGAAGTAAAAGAGGATGAAGAGGAAGAGCAGATAGAAGAGTCCGTAACAGAAGATGTTCAGGCAGATGAGGCTTCAGAAGAGGCGGTGGAGCCGGAGGAAGAGACCGTTACTACAGAGGAAACGGATAAGGCAGGCACTGCAGAATTAAAAGAGGAAGAACAGCCGGAAGAGAACGCTGCAGATGACATGGAGGAATCCAGTCAGGAGGAAATAGACGAAGCGCAGGATATTGTTGATAAACTTAAGAAAAAAGGAATGAAGAAACCTGCATTTAAGACAAAGGAGGCAACGGTTACCGGTGTTGTAATTCAGGATGAGTTAGACGAATTTTTGGCGGAGAAGGAAAAGGAAGAGCAGGAGGCTCATCATGAGGAATCCGGTCTTAAGATTAAGAAAAACATTAAGATTAACCGGGCAAGCATTGTTAAGAATACCCAGGAGGAGTTAAAGGCTGCGGAAGAGGCTGCGGCAGAAGCAGCTGCTGCGGAGGGGGCTGTGGAAGAGCAGGAGGCAGAAGCAGCAGAGACAGAAGATGAAGAGGCGGTAAGTAATTCTATTTTAAGCCAGACCATCGGAGCTACCGGTATCCTGAAGGGGGCAGCTGTTCCAAAGGCAAATCCATATCTGGTTCGTGTGAATACCGATGAAAGAATTATGATAACCAAGCAGAATTTCAAAATCGGTAAGGCGAGTATGGGTGTGGATTATACTGTGAAGGGAAACAGTGCGGTGAGCCGGGTGCATGCCATTATTACTAATAAGGACGGCATTTATTATGTAAAGGATAATAAATCCACAAATCATACCTTTGTAAATGGCAAGGCAATCGAGGAAGGTGAGAATGAGCTTTTAACCCATGACAGTAAGATTGTTTTAGGTGACGAGGAGTTCATATTTAAATTGAGATAGGTATGCAGGTAATAGAAGAGTGTTTCTGTACCATGATATTTGGGTGTTGTAGAAAGATATCGGGTTCCTTTTTGGGACCCGATATTGATTATAGGGGTGAAGTAAAAAGTTATGGAGATAATTGCATCGTATTATACGGATGTTGGCAGTGTGAAGGAAATTAACCAGGATTCCCTTTCTGTCAAGGTGGTAAATTCCCCGAGAGGGAAAATTGTATTTGCACTGGTTTGTGACGGAATGGGAGGATTAGAGCAGGGGGAACTGGCCAGCAAGGAGGTTGTAGTGGCGTTCAATAACTGGTTTGCAACCCGGTTTGCGCAGATGGTGGCTGAGAACAGCTTCACACAGGAAAGCGTAGATGACCAGTGGCAGGAATTGATTGAAGCCATGAATACCCGCTTGAGCGAGTATGCGGACAATCAGGGAATGATGATGGGGACTACATTGTCGGCTTTGCTGATATACAAGGGGGAGTATTTTATCTGTCACGTGGGTGACAGCCGGATTTATCAGATTAATCAATCGGTGAACCAGATTACACAGGACCATACGCTGGTGGCAAAGGAGATTGAGATGGGAGTGCTGACAGAGGAAGAAGCGCTGGTGGACCCGAGAAGAAGTATCCTTCTGCAATGTGTAGGGGCATCTGGCGTTGTAGAGCCCCAGTATGAAAAGGGAACGATAACCGGTGAGACCACATTTCTTCTGGCATCAGACGGATTTACCCATATGATATCCGAAGAGGAGATTTATCAGTATTTTAGACCAGAGGTATTAACAGACAAGGACAGGATTACCGATATTTGTGAGAAGACCACACGTCTGGTAAAGGAACGCGGAGAGAGGGACAATATTACTGTGATTGCAGTGGTGGTTAAATAAGTGTCATGACAGCAGGTAGGCTTTAGAGTTTGAATGGCAGCTGTGCATATACTGGTGAGGTGTAAACATATGACGAGAGTTGGCACTGTTTTAGGTGGAAAATATGAAATATTGAAAAAAATTGGTCAGGGTGGTATGTCGATTGTTTATCTGGCAATGGATACGCGCTTAAATAAGCAGTGGGCTGTAAAGGAGATTAAGAAGAGCAAAAAGCAGGATACAAAGACGCTGCTTAAGGGACTCCGCATGGAAGCCAATATCTTAAAAATGGTAGACCACCCGGTGCTGCCAAGAATTGTGGATATTATAAATTATAAGAATACTGTATTTGTGGTAATGGATTACATAGAGGGGCGGCCTTTGAGTGAAGTGCTCAAGCTGGAGGGGGCACAGCCGCAGGATAAGGTTATTGAGTGGGCGAAGGATTTGTGCAGTGCGCTGGACTATCTGCATTCTATGAATCCGCCTATTATTTACCGGGATATGAAGCCCTCCAATATTATGCTAAAACCGGATGGCAAGGTAAAGCTGATTGATTTTGGAACCGCAAAGGAATTGGATGTGGAAAGCCTTGCGGATACAACTGCACTTGGAACAAGGGGGTATGCAGCACCGGAACAATTTGGAGATGCAAGAGGGCGTGGAATCCACAAGACCGATGCGAGAACGGATATTTATAGTCTGGGAGCCACGCTTTACCATATTCTGACGGGTAAGAACCCCAGTGAACCACCCTATGTCATCAAACCAATCAGACACTGGAATCCGATGCTGTCCAGTGGTCTGGAAAAGATTATCAATAAATGTACCATGCCAAATCCGGAGGACAGATATCAGAGTTGTGCAGAATTGATTTACGATTTGGAGCATTATGAAGAGCTGGATGATGCATTTCGGAAGGAATGCTTTCGGAAAATGCGCAGCTTTCTCGTATGTGCGGCTTTGACAGTCTGCTCAGCGGCGGTTGCGGTTGGCGGTTATATTGGAAATGAGAGAGAAAAAAGACAAAATTATGAAAATCTTATCAGTGAAGGCTATGGCTATACCGTTCAGGGAAAATATGAGGATGCTGCCAATGCTTATGCCACAGCCATTACGGAGGTAGACGGCAGCCGGAATACGGCATATATGGAACTGATGGATTTGTATATCAACTACATGGATGATGCGGAAACAGGACTGAGCAGGGTAACATATTATATCGACCAGGGATACCAGAATATTGATAAGGACCAGACGCTGCTGCTGAATGTAGCAATGGATTATTTTGATGTGCTGAAGGATTATAAATCCAGCGCATACTATTTTAATATGCTGGATGAAAAGGAGCATCCTGAGGCGGTATATTATAGTACAATTGCCCTGGCAATGGGTGAATTAAACATTGATTATAATACCCTGCTGGATAATCTCAGTCAGTTTGAGACTACCAATGACAGCATGACAGTTTCTGTCAATAAACTGATGAACTACCGTTTGTTATGTATTGTGTATGCACGGAATTTAAAGCAGATGGACGAGGCGGCAGAACGTCTGATTCAGGTGGCGGACAAGGGGCTGCTGCTGCTGGATGAGTATGAGGATGACAGCATCAAGGCGGAATACTATACAATATATAATCAGTACCTTGCCCTGGCTTATGAGCATTTAGGGGATACTGTAGCAGAGACAGACAGGAACAAGGCAGTGGAGTACTATGACAAGGCGTTGGAGTGCTGTGACTTTATTTTGGGAATGGTGTCGGCTGATGATGCAAAAACCATCGACAGTATCAAGGATTCTGAGCTGCGTGAGGCAAAATATTGCCAGAAGGCAGAAATATACGAAGCGTTAGGGGAATATGACAAGGCATGTGAGGTTTATGAGAAGGCAGAAGAGGAATACGATAAGACAAGTATTTCCCTCTATACCGGACATTTATCTCTCCTTTGCAAGATGCAGGAAATGGAGACAACAGATGTGGAGCAATGGGATTATAATACATTGCATGCCTTGTATAGAGAGGGAGAAAATGTTCCGGAAATCCAGAATGACTACCGCTGGAAACAACTTACACAAAAGCTTTCCCCACTGTTTGAGAAGAATGGAGGATGAAAATGTTTAGAATTATGTTTTTGACAGGTCTGGCTTTTACCATTCTTTTTCTTCTTTTATCCATCATTTTGTTTGTCAAAAATGATGTGGCAAAATTAATTGGAGATGTCACAGGATGGAATGCTAAACGTGCAATAAAAAGGATTAATGAAAAAGGCGCAGAGGAAATTTCAAAGACCCAGGCAATTAAAACAGAAGTGAGCAATGTGCTGGTTCGCAGTGCAGATACGACGAAGCCGATACATAAAAAACTGGAGCTGAAGCCAAAGCAAAGCATTATGGCGGCAATTCATGAGGCACAGGGCAAGTCTGTGGAAGAGGTATTTCAGGCAGAAGATGAGATGATTGTTCTGGCGGGAAAAGAAGTGGCTGGCACGGAACCGGAAAGGATAATGGAGGATGAGCTTACGGCAGTGCTGGGAGAAGGAGATGAATTGACTACAGTATTGGGAGAGGGAGATGGGCTTACGACAGTGCTGGAAGAAGGGGATGAACTGACAACAACACTGGGAGAAGAGATAACCACGGTACTGGAGGAAGGAAACGAACTGACGACAATGCTGGCAGACGAGATAACCACGGTATTGGAAGAAGGAAACGAACTGACAGCAGTGCTGGGAGAAGAGATAACCACGGTACTGGAGGAAGGGAATGAACTGACCACAGTACTGGGAGAGGATACAACCACGGTACTGGATAAGGAGGATGAGCTGACTACAGTATTGGGAGAGGAAGAAACTACGGTACTGGATGGATTGGAGGATTCGACAGTTGTCATAGCAGACGAGAGCACCAGCATATTGAATATGGCAGAGCGGATGGTTATGCCGGCATCCGGTGAGGATGAAGCTACAGACATACTTACCGGTGAAGAGAAACCGCTTCCGGATATCTTTGAAGTGGAAGACCAGGCAACCGTTGTTCATACAGATGAAAGTATTGGGGATGAGTTTGCAGGGGAATAGGAAAATAAAGAATGTCGTAATTGCTTAGACAGCAGTGGAATGGAAAGGAGATGGCGTGATGCGCAGCTTGTATACCAGACAACAAAAAACAATCGCTTATATAATGGTTGCGTTACTTATCGTTAATCTGTTTTCCGGCTATATGAGGGGAACCATAGTGTCTGCACAGCTGGTTTCTGATTTGAGTGCGGACCAGCCAGGCAGTGGGGAGACTGATATAACTGCTGCTGTGCAGGATGTGGAGAACAGCGTCCGGAGCAGTTCTGCTGTACCGGTATATTCATTAAAGGTCTATGCGATGTCAGAGGAGAATCCCACCGGAGGAAGTATTGCAGCTGATAAAAGTACAGTCAAGGTGACTTATGAGGCCGGACAATGGGATTCCACCGAGGGATATACGGCTTACCGCACAGTTGAAAAGGATGGAGTAAAGATAAAAGAAGGAGAGCTTGCCTTTGATAAATCGGATACTTCTGATACAAGACAGCTGGATGAAGTATACAGTATTGCATCCGGATATGACGAGGGAGTTTATGAAGTCGTTTATTATCTGAAAAAGGGCAGCCAGGAATTAGAGAAACAAAGGGCTGCGTTCATTTTGGATGAAACAGAGCCGGAGGTTCAAATCGAAGCCTCTTCCTCAGAGGATAAGGATTTTGAGGAAAAGGTTACCTATGGAGTAACAGTGACGGAGCAGAATTTTGATAATTGTTCTATTGTAGTCCATGTGGAGCAGTTAACGGTAGACGGAAAAAAGGAATATACCCTGTCCAATAATGATTCTGATTTGACTTTTGAAAATGGGAAAAAGACGGAAATTGAATTTGAGGAGGATGGTATTTATACGGTATATACTGTTGCAAAAGACCTGGCGGGCAATGATAATACATCAGAAGAAACAAGATTTGTTATTGATAATACTGCGCCGGAGCTGTCCATTAAAAATGCCGGTAATTACAGTACGGTGGATGGATTGTCTTTTAATACTAAGACTCAAGCTCTTGAACTGAAATTAGAGGTAACGGATTTAAGCTTAAAGGATTGTTCTGTTACTGTGATGAAAAATGGCGAGATGCAGAATGTTTCGTCTCCTGTATGGGAAAAAGACGGATATACCCAGCATACCAGTTTATTCTTTGATGGGGATGCAGAGGATGGAAGCTATCAGATTATTTTACGGGCAAAGGATAAAAATCCTGGAAATGAAGAAAAAACGGAAACAGCAGAATTTATAATTGATAATACAGACCCGGTAATTGAGATAACAGATGTAAAGGTTTCCTATGACAAACAGGAGAATACGCCGGTAGAAGCGGTTACGGAAGATGGGAAAGAGGTTTATTATCTGAAGGATGATGCAAGGGTAAGCTTTAAGGTTACAGAGCAGAACTGGAGCAGTGCACAGGTGAGCGTGCTGACTATGAAGGAGGGGATTGGACAGGTAGAACCGTGGAATCCCCTGCCGATGGAGGAGCCGGAGGATATCACCAGACCGCAGAGTACCATGTCGGTTGCATATGCGGAAGAGGGAAGATATACAACGGTGATACAGGGACAGGATGCAGCAGGAAACAAAAGCAGCGAACATACCCGTTATTTTGTGATTGATAAGAACGCTCCGGAATTTCAAATCCAGCGGATGGAGGATGGCGAATGGACGGATATGGAGAACAATGCTGCCTATAAGGATAAGAACGGACAGACGCTGAGATTTTCCGTGAAGGATGAGAACCATAATAAAGACAGCTATCAGATTAAGGTGACAAAGCTGACAGAGAAAAGCTCACGCCCGGTTGTCACTATTCTTGGAAATAACATTGAGTGGAAGGAAGAGGAAAACACCGGGATAATCTATTTTGAGAATAGCAGTCTGTTTAGTGAAGAGGGCCGCTATACGGTGGAGATAACAGGAAAGGATAAAGCAGGAAACGAACCGGAAGAAAAGACAGTGGTGACCTTTATGGTTGACTGGACTGCTCCGGTAATCACCCAGACCGGAGGCTCTGCTTTGGCAGATGGCGCATACTATGACAGACCGGTGACATTATCCTATACCATTAAGGAATTTAATGTGGATGGAGCCGAGGCATCCATTGAAGTAACACGAACCTTTGAGGGGAAAACATATTATGAAACAGATGACAGAACAGGAACGCTCACTCTGGATAAGACAGAATCACAGTTTCAATATATGTGCAGTAATCAGGGAGCGTATACAATCAAAATTAAGGCAAAGGATAAAGCAGGGAATGCAGCAAAGCAGGCATTATCAGGTGGAGGACAGGAGGAAGGCTATACCATCCACTTTGTGGTAGACACGGAAAGACCGGAGATGGCTATTACCGGAGTGGCGAACCAGCAAAAAACAAAGAATCCGATTACCGTAACTTTCCGCACGGCTGACCGCAATCATGATTACGGAAGTTATAACATTCATGTAACCAGAAGCAATGTGGATGAAGAATTGGAAGCCTTTGATATTAAGGGGACAAAATTATCTGCATATGATGTGGGGGAAACAGGATGGACAAAGAGTGAATATACTTCGGAAGAGCAAAGAAGGTTCCTTGCGGAACGTACATTACAATTTTCAAAAGAAGGAATTTATGAGATAACCTTTACTGGGACAGACCTTGCCCAAAACGAAGCACAGGAGAAAAAGATAACTTTTTATATCGACCATACAGCACCGCAGATTACGAATGTCCGTTATTCTGATGTGAATGGACTGATTCGGGAGAAATTTCATAATATATATAGTAATAAGGCAATTATGGTAGAATTTTCGGTGAAGGATATGGTGACTTTGGTAAATGACCAGAGGGTATATGTCAGGGTTGGAAAAGCGCAGGACCAGACGGCAGACGCACCGCTGTTCATAGCCCATAAATCAGCCGGAAACCGGTATTATGTCTATGTTCCCACCGATTTGAAGGTAAATGAGTTTGACAATCCGGTTACAATATGGGCGGAGGATGTTCTTGGTAATGAGAATCATATAACTTCCACTAATCTGGTTTATAATACGGTTGTTCCTTCGATTCAGATGGAGTGTGACACGGACTATTCCAAATGGACAAACAGGAATGTCACCTTCCACACAACTGTTGCAGATGAAAAGTCTGGCTTAAAGGAGGTAATATACAGGGTAAATGGCAAGACGGTTAAAAGGGTAACCTTCGATAAACTGGTTAAGTCATATGACTATGATGTAACGGCATCTGAGAGCGCAAGCAGGGTGACAGGCTATGGAGTAGAGGTGGAGGTAACCAATAACTGTGGCACAAGCAATACAGTGAAGCGGCAGGTTTATATCGACAAAGAAAAGCCTAAGGTGACATTGTCGGGTGTCCGGAATGGAACACATTATAATACCAGCCAGGTGTTTAAGACGGATGTACAGGATGTGTCTTATAACAAGACAAAGACGGTTTATGTGATTAGACGGAAGTTAGATGGCAGAACCTATACTGCATCGGCAGCAGTATTTCATTCCCAAAAATATGAGGATGCCTGTAACCGGAAAATAATAAAAGAGGGCTTATATAAGATATATGCAATTACTACAGATGGTGCAGGGAATCAGACTGTGTCCAATACCATTACATTTGTGATTGACAAGACTTCGCCAAAGGTTACGGTTTCCGGAACTGCAGAGGATTCCATGAGCGGAACACCGGTAACTCTGGATTTTACCTGTGAAGAGTCTTTCTATGCCACCAATCAGGTATCCATACAGGTGGAGAAGTCGTTAGATGGTGCGACCACCACGGAAGAAATAACAGGCTTTCCGAAAAATGCAAAGAAAACGGCTATGAGCCATACCTTTTCGGAGGATGGAACCTATACCGTCACCATTTCCGCAACGGATAAGGCGGGAAATACCGCCCGTTCCCAGACCATGCATTTTTCCGTTGACCGGACGAAGCCAGAGATTCGTATAACGGGAACCGGTAATTATGAGCAGTGGAGTAAGCCGGCAACGGTACAGTTCAGTGTGGCGGAGTCCTATTATTCAGGAAACCGGGTTGTGATTACGGGAACCCGCACAGACATTGATGGAAATGTGACAGAGGTGGAGCTGCCGCAATTTACTAATTCCGGGAAGCTGAGCAGCTTATCCCAGACCTTTCAGGAGGATGGCATATACTCCTTTGAGATTGTGTCAAGGGATGAGGCAGGCAATCAGGACAGCAGGGAGATTCATTTTACAGTGGACCAGACAAAGCCGCAGATTAATAAGGTGGGAAGCTGTGACGGGGAATATTACCAGGAGTTTAAACTGGCAGATTCCCTGGAGGAGGTCTTTAAGGATTTGACGGTTATTTCTTACCGCATTCTGCTAAATGGTGTGGAATATAACGGAACAGACGAAATTACGGAAGAGGGAAAATATAATTTATATGTAGAGGTGGAAGACGAATTAGGACACCGTAACAGTGAAAATGTGGAATTTATAATTGACCATACAGCACCGAAGGTTATTTTTACCGGGGTGAAGGATGGCGAGAATGTGCACGAAAGCGGAGTGGTTACACTCACACTTACCAATACCGGAGATGAGATTACGGCGGTAAGAATGAATGGAGTAGAATATGATGCGAAAACCAGAACACTCAGCTATTCGGAGTATGGTTCCTATCGGATTGAAGTGGACTGCCGGGATAAGGCTGGTAATGAAGTTACCAGAACTGTATATTTTGTGTACAGTAATCCGTTAACCATTGTCCTGATGCTGGGAGGAATGGGACTTCTGATTGTATTTACCTGTATCTGGCTCTGGATTCGGACAAGAAGGAAAGAAGAGGAAGAAAAGAGAATATGATAAAAGCAGTAGTATTTGATATGGATGGAGTTATTTTTGATTCGGAAAAGCTGTATCGGAAGCACTGGATGATAACAGGAAACGAATATAATATTCCGGAAATTACCATGAAGGAATTATGCAACAGGATTGCCGGAGCTACAAAGGAGCACAATGAAAAGCTGATGAAGTCTTATTTTGGACAGGACTTTGATTATAATACATTTCGCGGAAAAACGATGGAGCGTATGGATGAGGATATCCGCCGGAACGGACTGGATTTAAAGCCGGGCGTGAAGGAGTTGTTCCGCTTTTTAAAGGAAAACGGTATTAAGATGGGTCTGGCAACCTCAACCATACAGCAGAGAGCGGAGAGAAATCTGAAAAATGTGGGGATTTTAGAAGAATTTGACCGGATTGTATATGGTGGGACTGTGCCAAACGGAAAACCGGCACCGGATATTTATCTGAGGGCATGTGAGGAGCTGGGGGTGGAACCTCATGAGGCAATGGGCGTAGAGGATTCCATCAACGGGGTAAAATCTGCATCAGCAGCGGGTCTGTATACGGTTATGGTGATTGATTTGATTGAACCCACAGAAGAAATCAGACCTCTGGCAAACCAGATATACCATTCTCTGTTTGAGATAATTGACCTGCTGCAGGGGGAATAAATGCAGCTTCCTTCTCATATAATTCATTAAGATGAGCGCAGTGATAAAATATAAAAGCGTCGTGAGGGAGTGAAGATATGAGTATTGGAAGAAAATTTGGAATAGTCATAAAGGGATTGATTTTTTCCTATGCAGTTACGGGTGTGCTGCTGGCAATTCTGGCATTTTTAGTGTTTAAATTTCAGCTTGCAGAATCCATAACGGATATAGCAATTGTTGCAATATATGTAATTGTAACCTTTTTGGGTGCATTTATCATTGGCAAAAAGGTGAAGGAACAAAAATTTTTGTGGGGCTTTTTATTAGGGCTTTTATATATTTTGATTATATCCATTGTGGCAATTGTCATTGGCCAGGCATTTCATGTGGCAAGCACAGCGAATCTGACAACAGCGGCGCTTTGTATTGGCGGCGGACTTTTAGGGGGCATGCTCAGTTAATCGTTGACCTTAGAAAAACCTTATGGTATACTATACCACAAATGCGAAAGATTTATCTTTATATTATTACTGGGCAATCACCCATATATTATTACGAATGTGAGGTAAGGAAAATGAAACATATTAAAACATTGACAGACAAGACATTAAAGAGCACAATGGAAAAAGGCGGATGTGGCGAGTGCCAGACTTCATGCCAGTCAGCCTGCAAGACCTCTTGTACTGTCGGTAACCAGACCTGTGAGAACAAATAATGATTTGATTTTGTCAGAAGAAAAGAATAAAGAGGACTGCTGCAAACGGCTGTCCTCTTTCGTTTGCGTTGCCAAGTATATGAGAAAAATGTCCGGTGGATGTGTCTGAGCTGGGAAAATCCCGGAGCCGGGCTGTAGTATTTGTTAACGCAGCGTAGAAGGAGTTAAAGTGATACATCAGTATAAAAACAATGGGTATAACATCGTGCTGGATGTCTGTAGTGGTTCTGTTCATGTTGTAGATGACATCGTTTATGATGTAATTGCCCTGTATGAAGAATTTAATCAGGAAGAGATTGTCAGTAAGCTTCCACAGTATCCGGAAGAAGAGATACTTGAGGCCTGCGAAGAGATACGTGCATTGAAGGAAGCGGGACAGCTTTTTACAGAGGATGTGTACCGGGATGCAATTATTGATTTTAAGCAGAGAAAGACAGTGGTGAAGGCGCTGTGCCTGCATATTGCCCATGATTGCAATCTTGCCTGCAAATATTGTTTTGCAGAAGAGGGAGAATACCACGGTGACCGTTCTCTCATGAGCTACGAGGTTGGAAAGAAGGCTTTGGATTTCCTGATTGCCAATTCTGGTAACCGGGTGAATCTGGAAGTGGACTTTTTTGGTGGAGAGCCTCTTATGAATTTCCAGGTGGTGAAAGATTTAGTAGCCTATGGCAGGAGCCAGGAAAAGGAGCATAACAAGAAGTTCCGGTTTACGCTGACCACCAACGGAATGCTGTTAACGGACGAGATTATGGAGTTTGCCAATAAGGAAATGGCAAATGTGGTGCTGAGTGTGGACGGGCGTAAGGAAGTCCATGACTTTATGAGACCCACCAGAAACGGAAAAGGAAGCTACGATTTAATAATAGATAAGTTTATAAAAATGGCAGAGCTGAGAAATCAGACGAATTACTATGTAAGAGGAACATTTACGCACTATAATCTTGATTTCTCCAAAGATGTTTTACATCTGGCGGACCTGGGATTCAAACAAATTTCAGCGGAGCCTGTAGTGGCACCGGATACACAGCCCTATGCGATTAAGGAAGAGGATTTGCCAAGGCTGTTTGAAGAATATGATTTGTTAGCCCGGGAGATGGTAGAAAGAGAAAAGGCTGGAAAGGGATTTAACTTTTTCCACTTTATGATAGATTTAACAGGCGGTCCGTGTCTTTACAAGAGACTTTCGGGATGTGGCTCCGGAACGGAATATTTAGCGGTTTCGCCCTGGGGAGATTTGTATCCGTGTCACCAGTTTGTTGGTATGGAGGAATTTAAGCTGGGGAATGTGGATACCGGTATTGAAAAGCAGGAGCTGGTAGACGAATTTAAGCTTTGTAATGTATATGCAAAGGATAAATGTAAGAACTGTTTTGCAAGATTCTACTGTAGTGGAGGATGTGCGGCAAACTCATACAATTTTCATGGCAATCTGCTGGATGCCTATGATATTGGCTGTGAGCTGGAGCGCAAGCGTGTAGAATGTGCAATTATGATAAAGGCAGCATTGGCTGACATATGCGAAGAAGGAGAGTAGAAGGATGAAAAAGGTAAAGAGAAACAGTGTGCTGACGCTGATAGTTTTTGTTATAGCGCTGGCACTAGGCACCTATACAACAGTTCAGGGTCTTGGCAAGCATCATATCGGTAAGGCGGAAAATATTATCCTGGGTCTGGACCTTGCCGGAGGTGTCAGCATTACGTATGAGATTGAAGAGGATAACCCGACAGAGCAGGAGATTAACGATACGGTTGACCGTCTCCAGCAGCGTGCAGATACCTATTCAACAGACAGTAATGTGTACAAGGAGGGTTCTAACCGTATCAGTATTGAAATTCCTGGTGTGACAGATGCCAATGAAATTTTGGAGGATATGGGTAAGCCGGGTGCATTGGAATTTTTAGATGAAGATAATTATGCAAAGTTTGCTGCAGGAGAAGAATATGAGGTTGTGTTAAGCGGCTCTGATATTAAGAACGCCGGCGCAAGCATTGATAATTCCGGGACAGTTAAGGAATATGTGGTAGAACTGGCATTTAATGATGAGGGAACAAAGAAATTTGCAGAGGCGACTGCTGCAAATATCGGTAAGCCGATTTATATCATTTATGATGGAGAAGTCGTTTCTTATCCGACAGTTCAGAGCGCTATAACCGGAGGAAGCGCAGTTATAAATGGTATGCAGGATGATGAGGAAGCAGAAAGGCTTGCCCAGACCATCCGTATCGGAGCACTTCCGTTAACCCTTAAGGAGCTGCGTTCCAATGTAGTAGGAGCTACTTTAGGTAAGGATGCGTTAAGTACATCCCTGAAAGCCGGTGCAATTGGTATGGCGATTGTGGCAGTAATTATGATTGCGGTTTATCTGCTTCCGGGTGTGGTTTCCGTTTTTGCATTAATTGCATATGTGGTATTGACCCTGCTCTGCCTGAATGGACTGAATGCCAGCCTTACGCTTCCGGGTCTTGCCGGTATCGTGCTGTCAATCGGAATGGCTGTGGATGCAAACGTTATTATCTTTACACGTATAAAGGAAGAAATCGGGGCAGGCGCTACCGTTAAGAGTGCCATTGATGCAGGCTTTAACAAGGCGTTGTCGGCTATTCTGGACAGTAATATTACAACCCTGATTGCTTCTGTTGTGTTATATATTATGGGAACGGGTACAATTAAGGGCTTTGCCTTAACCCTTGGAATTGGTATTGTATTGTCTATGTTTACTGCCCTGTTCGTGACAAAGAACCTGTTAAAGGCTGTGTATACCTTAGGCTTGAAGAATCCAAAGCTTTACGGCTCTAAGAAGGATTCAAAGGTTCAGGATTATGTCAAGTTCAGCCGGATTGCATATATTATCTCCTTTGTTGCCATTGCAGCGGGATTAATTGCACTGCCTGTATTTAAATCAAAGACAGGCTCTGCCCTGAATTATAATCTGGAGTTTACCGGTGGTACTGCCATGACGGTGGAATTTGAGGATTATTACGATTTGGAGGAGGCAGAGAGCAAGATTCTTCCGGTTATAGCAGAAACAGCGGATATATCAGATTCCAGAATCCAGGTACAGAATGTAAAGGGAACAAATGAGATTGTGTTTAAGACAGCAGAGCTTACAGTTGCACAGCGTGATGCAGTGGAAGAGGCGCTTCGCACAAACTTTAAGGTAAAGGAATTTGAAATTGAGAATATCAGCTCTACGATTAGTAGTGAGATGCAGAGAAATGCTATTATTTCCGTATTAATTGCAACTGTGCTGATGTTGATTTATATTGCGGTGAGATTTAATGATGTGAAGTTTGGCGCAGCGGCAGTTATCGCATTATTGCATGATGTGTTGGTGGTATTTGCCATTTATTCCATTGGAAGATTGTCTGTCGGTAACACATTTATCGCCTGTATGCTGACTATAGTGGGTTATTCCATCAATGCGACAATTATTATATTTGACCGTATTCGTGAGAATCTGGTTACTATGAACGGGAAAGGCGAGACTTACGCAAACATTGTAAATACATCCATATCCCAGACCTTTACGAGAACGATTTATTCATCCCTGACAACCTTTGTTATGGTGTTCGTATTATATATTATGGGTGTAACCTCTATCAAAGAATTTGCTTTAACCTTGATGAGCGGTATTGTCTGTGGTGCATACTCTTCCGTATGTATTACCGGACCGTTATGGTATCTGTTTAAAACCAAAATGGGTAAACAGGAGAAAAATTCCGGGAACAGGAAAAACAGTACTGCTAAGAAGAATACAAAGAACGCATAGAAATGAAAGAATGGGGACATGGCGGATAACCATGTCCCTATCATTGTTGCCAAGCAAATAAAAAATGGTCCGGTGGACCATTTTTGAGTTATATGGTTATGAAGAAAATAGGAGTTATCTGGTATGGCAGAACAGAACTGGGTCATAAGAACAAAGCGGGCGGATTTTGACGCCCTTGGCAGAAAATTTGATATTAATCCTGTGGTGGCAAGGATTCTGGTAAACAGGGGGCTGGAGGAGGCTGAGTTTGAAACCTTTCTTCATCCGGAGCTTGACAAGCTGCACGACCCTTTTTTAATGGAGGATATGAACCAGGCAGTCCGCATTATCTGCCATGATATTGAGGAGGGACATCCCATACGGATTGTTTCCGATTATGATGTGGACGGAGTGATGGCAAATTATATTCTCTACAAAGGGCTCCGGCGGATTGGAGCAGATGTGGATTATGTGATTCCCCATCGCGTAAGGGATGGTTATGGTATTAATGAGGAAATTATAGAAAAGGCTGTGGAGGATGGTATTCGCACCATAGTGACCTGTGATAATGGCATTGCTGCCAATGCAGCCTTAGCAAAAGCAAAGGAGTCAGGTCTCACTGTGGTGGTTACGGACCACCATCAGGTACCATATATTACAGATGGGGATAACAGGCAATATATTTTACCTCCGGCTGATGTGATTCTGAATCCCAAAAAGAAAAGCTGCGGTTATCCCTTTGACGACCTTTGCGGAGCCGGTGTGGCTTATAAGCTGGTGGAAGCCCTGTTTATAAAAAGAGATATTCCAAGGGAAGAAATATACCAGTTTTTGGAATTTGTTGCAATTGCTACCATATGTGATGTGGTATCGCTGACGGATGAAAACCGGACTTTTGTGGTGTACGGCTTAGAGAGGCTGAATCACTCGGAAAATAAGGGTCTGCGGGCTTTGATTGGCTCCAATGCGCTGTCTGATGTGACAATTGATGCATATCATGTGGGCTTTAAGCTGGGACCGTGTATTAATGCTTCCGGCAGGCTGGAAAGCGCCATTGCCTCCATGGAACTGCTGTTGGAAGAGGATACAGAGAAGGCGATTGCGAAGGCAGATGCAATCTATGCAGTAAATGAAGAGCGCAAGGAAATGACAATCCGGGGTGTGGAAGCAGCAGAAGCGTATTTACAGGATGCACAGGAAATGAAAGTGTTTGTCATATATCTTCCGGACTGCCATGAGAGTCTGGCAGGTATCATTGCAGGCAGAATCAGGGAAAAGTATCATCATCCGGTACTGGTTTTAGTGGACAGTGATGAAGAGGGGATACTGAAGGGCTCCGGGCGTTCCATAGAAGAATATCATATGTTTGAGGCGCTGCAGAAGTGCAGTGACTTGCTGTTGAAATTCGGCGGTCATGCCATGGCGGCTGGATTTTCCCTGAATAAAGAGAAGCTGGAGGCATTTACCGGACAGATAAACGAGACCTGTGAACTGTCGGAGGACGCATTTATTCCAAAGGTGCGGATTGACGTTCCTATGCCCATGTCTTATATCACGGAAGAGCTGATAGAAGAAATTGATGCCCTTGCACCCTTCGGAAAGGGAAATGAGAAGCCGGTTTTTGCACAGAAGGAATTAAATGTACTTTCGGCAAAAATATTGGGCAAGGACAGAAATGTGGTAAGGGTAACGCTGGAGAGCAGCGATGGATATACCGGAGAGGGCATATATTTCAATGCCCAGGAATTTTCCGATAACATTATTGAATGGTTTGGACAGGAAGAATACGATAAGATGATGCATGGCTGGCTGAATAATGTTGTTCTTAATATAGTGTATTATCCGTCTGTTAATGAATTTAATGGCAACCGGTCAATACAGCTGCAGATTAAGCGCTATGCCATGGCTGCGGTGAGAGAGGTTTTATAGATTTACAGAAGGGATAATGGAAACATTTACCGATAAGGCATAAAATGAAACACTTTTTTATGGCAAATTTTACAAAAATAAAAAATGTTGAAAAATAAGAGTTACATCTTTGAAAATATGGGATATACTTATACCTATGGAAAGAATACACAGTGTTAAGGATAAAACGGAAAAGAAGGTGAGCATATGGCAGGGATTATGAACAAGGATAAGGAACTTTCTACACCAAAAGATTTTACACCTCCGGAGGAGCTCTATAAAACTCTGATTGAGAAGGTGCTGGAGTACCATCCGAATACAGATATCACCATGATAGAGAAAGCGTATGCCATTGCCAGTAAGGCTCATGAGGGGCAGCTGCGCAAATCCGGTGAGCCATATATTATGCACCCTCTCTGTGTTGCCATTATTTTAGCAGAGCTGGAATTAGACAAGGAAACCATCGTGGCAGGAATCCTTCATGATGTGATTGAAGATACGGTTATGACAAATGAAGAGATTGAAAAGGAATTTTCTCCGGAGATTCTGCTTTTGGTGGATGGTGTAACAAAGCTTACCCAGCTCAATTTTTCACAGGATAAGCTGGAGCTGCAGGCAGAGAATCTTCGCAAAATGTTTCTCGCCATGGCAAAGGATATCCGTGTTATTTTGATTAAGCTGGCGGACCGGCTGCATAATTTAAGGACGTTACAGTACCAGTCTCCGGCAAAGCAGATTGAAAAGGCAAGGGAGACGATGGACATTTATTCTCCCATTGCACACCGTCTGGGTATTAGTAAGATAAAGGTGGAATTAGACGACCTTTCCCTGCAGTATTTAGAGCCGGAAAAGTTTAAGGAATTAAAAGCAGAAATTGATGAGCGTCTGGAGGAAAGAGAAAGCTTTATTGCGGATATTGTGCATGACGTCAAGGAGTGTATTGATGAAGCAGGTATTAAGGCGGAGATTAATGGACGCGTAAAGCACTTTTTCAGCATTTATAAAAAAATGGTCAACCAGAATAAGACCCTTGACCAGATATATGATATTTTTGCAGTCAGAATTATTGTGGACAGTGTAAGAGACTGCTATGCGGCGCTGGGAATAATCCATGAGAAATATAAACCGATTCCGGGCAGGTTTAAGGATTATATCGCAATGCCAAAGTCCAATATGTACCAGTCGCTGCACACCACACTGATTAGTAAGAGCGGACAGCCCTTTGAAATCCAAATCCGGACCTATGACATGCATAAGACAGCGGAATATGGTATTGCCGCCCACTGGAAATATAAGGAGAATTTAAAAGGAACTACCCAGGATAAAGAGGAAGAAAAATTAAGCTGGCTGCGTCAGATATTAGAGTGGCAGAGAGATACAGAAGATAATAAGGAATTCATGAGTGCGGTTAAGACCGACCTGGATTTGTTTGCAGAGCAGGTGTATTGTTTTACACCAAATGGAGATGTGAAAAATCTTCCGGCAGGCTCTACCCCGATTGATTTTGCCTACAGCATTCATTCTGCAGTGGGCAACAAAATGGTGGGAGCCAGAGTAAATGGCAGACAGGTGCCGGTAACATATCAGTTGAAAAATGGTGACCGGGTAGAGATTGTGACCTCACAAAATTCCAAAGGACCGAGCCGTGACTGGTTATCCATAGTGAAATCGGCACAGGCAAGAAATAAAATTAATCAGTGGTTTAAGCAGGAATTTAAGGAAGATAACATCAGCAGGGGAAAAGAGCTTTTGTCCAATTACTGTAAAGCCAAGGGTTATAATTATGCCACATATTCCAAACCGGAGATGCTGAAGGCTGTAATGACCAAGTATAATTTCAGAGACTGGGATTCGGTTCTTGCGGCAATCGGTCATGGCGCCCTCAAAGAGGGGCAGGTTATGAACAAATTAATTGATGTTTATAACAAGGAAGAGAAAGCAAAGCTGACGGAAGAGGATTTGTTAGAACAGCTGAATCACAGTGCAGACCTTCACCGGATTAATAAATCCAAGGGCGGAATTACAGTTAAGGGCGTGGATGATGTGGCGGTGCATTTTTCAAAATGCTGTTCTCCGGTGCCTGGAGATGAAATCGTGGGCTATGTCACAAGAGGAAGAGGAATTTCCATACATCGTACCGACTGCATTAATATTGTAGGCATGGGAGATGCAGACCGTTCCAGACTGATTGATGCGGAATGGCAGGCGGATGCGGCGGAGAATCCAACGGCGTCCTATTCTTCTGAAATCCGTATTTTTGCGGCGGACCGTACCGGAATGCTGTTTGATATATCCAAGGTGTTTACGGAGGCAAATATTAATGTTACGGCGGTGAACAGTAAGAGTAACAACAAGAATGAACGGGCAACCTTTACCGTGGCATTTGATATTAAAACGGTAGACCAGTTAAACCATGTGATTGCCAAGCTCCGCATGGTACCCGGGGTACTGGATGTGGAGAGAAGCGTTGGATAGGTTTTAGAAAGTAAATACACCAGATGGAAAATAGTGATAAAGGGGTATTGGAAATATGGCAGATTTAGAGATATTTCGCAAGACGTTAGGGGATATGGGAACCAATTGTTATATTATGGTAAATCATGATACAGGGGAATGTATCGTGTTTGACCCGGCAGCGGAGCCGGAGGTGTTAAAGGAGATTTTTTCTGATTCTGCCTTTCAATTGCAGGCAATCTTTTTAACCCATGGTCACTATGACCACATTGGTGCGGTAAAAGAGTTAAAGGATACTTTTCATGTGCCGGTATATGCTTCAAAGGAAGAAAATGAGCAGGTTCTTGGTAAATTAGACGTGAATCTGTCGGTTATGTTTGGCATGCCGATGACGCTGCAGGCAGACCGGGTGCTGAGAGACGGGGAAAAGGTTGAGATTATAGGAACAACCCTTACCTGTATTCTGACGCCGGGACATACCGCAGGGGGAATGTGTTATTATAGCGAGGAATTGCAGTCCGTTATTGCGGGAGATACATTATTTTGCGGCAGCGTGGGCAGAACGGATTTTCCTACCGGAAATGGGGCGGTGCTTTTAAACTCTATTCATGAGAAGCTGTTTATACTGCCGGATGAAACAAAGGTATTTCCGGGACATATGGACAGCACCACCATTGGCTGGGAAAAAGAAACCAATATGGTCTGCGGAGGACATTTAAAATAAACCAAGCACGGAAACAGAATTTGGAGGCAGAATGATATACCTGGAGCAGAATGCAGAAATTTATAACAACGATATAAGGGCAATGCTGCAGGCTTTTTTTGACAATGAGAAAATTGTACAGAAGCCGGAGAATACAAGAATATCCTTGTCGGTAGAATATACCGCAGATTCGGATGTGGAGACCCAGGTAAGCAGCGGCGGTTCAGTTACATTTACATTAGAGGATGAGCAGGGTTATTTTAAGCAAAAAACAGTAGTGGTGGATTATCTTAATAAAAAGATAGCCAGAAATCCCCTTAAGGCTGCACTATACCGGATGCTTTCTGCGTATACGGGAAAGGAGCTTCCATGGGGTAGTCTGACAGGAGTACGTCCCACCAAGATTGCCACAGAGCTGTTGGAGCGTGGGGAGACAGAGGATTTGATACATAAGGTCTATACAGATACGTATCTGACAATTCCCCAAAAGGCTGATATCTGCATTGAAGTGGCAAAAAAGGAACAGGAGTTATTCCGGGATTTTTGTTATGAAGAGGAATACTGTATCTATATTGGAATTCCGTTCTGTCCTACCAGATGCCTGTATTGTTCCTTTACCTCCTATCCAGTGGAAGCTTATCAGGATAGAATGGAGGCGTATTTACAGGCGTTATATAAAGAAATGGAATTTGTGGCAAAGGCGCCGGCTTACAAAAATAAGCGGCTGGTTGCCATATATATCGGGGGAGGAACCCCAAGCGCACTGTCAGCTGCACATCTGGCTGAACTGATTACAAGGCTGAAACAGACCTTTGATATGGAATATGTAAGGGAATTTTGTGTAGAGTGCGGCAGACCGGACAGTATTGACTCGGATAAGTTAAGCTGTTTAAGAGAGCTGGGAGTGGAACGGATTAGCATTAATCCCCAGACAATGTCAGATGCGACACTGAAGCTGATTGGACGTGCACATACTGTGGAACAGACAAAGGAAGCATTTGGACTGGCAAGAAAAGCGGGATTTACCAATATTAATATGGATATGATTGTCGGGCTTCCGGGAGAGGATATCAGGGATGTAAAATACACACTTTCCGAGATTCAAAAGCTGGCGCCGGACAGTCTTACGGTACATTCACTGGCGATTAAGCGTGCGGCGAATCTGAATATTGAGATGGAGAAATATCAGAAGCTTATCAAGGGAAGCACCAATGAAATGCTGCTGGCGGTGGACAGCTGTGCCAGGGAGCTGGGAATGTTTCCCTATTATCTGTACCGTCAGAAAAATATTCCGGGTAAGCTTGAAAATATTGGTTACAGTAAACCTGGAAAGGAATGTATTTATAACATACTGATTATGGAGGAGAAGATGGATATTCTTGCCATGGGGGCAGGGGCATCCTCCAAATTTGTATTTCATAAGGAAAACCGTATAGAGAGGGTAGAAAATGTAAAGAATGTGGATGCTTATATCCAACGGATTGACGAGATGATAGAGCGGAAGCAGAAAATGTTTGCGGGTTGTTAGCACCTTTATGGAGAGGAGGAGCTGTATGATACAGATTGACAGGGAAGACATGGAAGTGGACGAAATGTCTTATTATCTGAATGAAGATTTGAGAACGGAGATTGCTCATGGCATAGAGGTGAGCCGTCTGGCAGGAAAGCTTGCAAAGGAGCTGAAAATGGATTCGGCATTTTGCCATGATGTGGAGGTGGCGGGTATGCTCCACGACATTGGCAAGCTCCGGGCAAGCACCTATCTGTATGGTGGAGATGATGACACACTGAATGTGGAAAAAATGCGTTATGTCAGGCTGCATGCGGGTCTGGGTTATGAAGTGGTGAAAAATGAGGGATATCCGGACAGGGTGTGTGAAATGATTCTGCACCATCATGAAAATTTCGATGGAACCGGTTATCCGGACAATCTGGTGGGGGAGGACATTCCACTGGGAGCAAGAATTTTAAGGGTATGTGATGTCTTTGCGGCATTGACCTCAGACCGTCCATACCGCAAGGCATTTGACAGCAAAACAGCGGTGGAGCTGCTGATTGAGGAGGTCCGGCATTTTGATATGAATGTTTTTCTGCCGTTTCAGAGTATTGTACATGATGAAATTGTGGCACGGGAAATGAACGGGGAAGAAAAGGATAAGCTGGTGTTTTAGGCAGAGTTAAAATCAAAGGCGATTGCGAAACTCATTTTTTTGAGAGCCTACGTTGTACAAATGTAACAAATATGTTTTTTGGACCATTTGCACAACTCACATTTTGAAATAAAGAGTTTCGCAATTGCCTAAAAGGATATATAAGGAAAGGATATAAGAAAATGGCTATGAAGAAAAAACCGGTTACCGGAATGAAGGATATATTACCGAAGGAGATGGAAATCCGCGATTATGTAATAGGGCAGATAAAGGAAACCTACAAGACATTTGGCTTTTGCAGTATGGAAACGCCATGTGTGGAGCATATTGAGAATCTGAGCTCAAACCAGGGCGGTGAAAATGAAAAGCTGATTTTCAAAATTTTAAAGCGTGGGGATAAGCTTGCCGCTTCCGTTGACAAAGCATCCACGGAGAATACGGATGTTTTGGTGGATGGCGGTCTCCGCTATGATTTGACTCTTCCGCTTTCCCGCTATTATGCCAATAATGCCAACGACCTGCCAAGTCCGTTTAAGGCATTGCAGATGGGAAATGTATGGCGGGCTGACAGACCCCAAAGGGGGCGGTACCGCCAGTTTATGCAGTGTGATATTGATATTTTAGGGGAGCCTACAATCCTTGCGGAGATTGAGCTGATTACCGCCACCACCACACTTCTTGGAAAAATCGGGTTTGAGAAATTCACAATCCGCCTGAATAACCGCAAGATGTTAAAAGCAATGGCAGCCTACAGCGGCTTTGAGGAGAAGGATTACGACAGTGTTTTTATCACCCTGGACAAGATGGACAAGATTGGTCTTGAGGGGGTGGCTGCCGAGCTGACAGAGCAGGGATACCCGAAAGAAAATGTAGAGAAATATCTGGCATTGTTTGAAAACACCGGTTCGGATATTGAGGGCGTCCGGTTTTTGAAAGATACCTTAGGCGACTGCTTAGAGGCAGGGGTTGCTGAGGATTTGGAGACCATTATGGCAAGTGTCAATGCCACAAAGGCAGCCGATTTTAAGATTGCCTTTGACCCAACGCTGGTGCGGGGAATGAGCTATTATACCGGTCCGATTTTTGAGATTTCCATGGATGAATTTGGCGGCTCCGTAGGCGGTGGCGGAAGATATGATGAAATGATAGGGAAGTTTACCGGACAGAATACACCGGCCTGTGGTTTTTCCATCGGGTTTGAACGTATTGTCATGCTTTTATTAGAGAAGGAGTATCAGGTGCCTTCAAAGGGTGACAGGATTGCGTATCTCGTAGAGAAAAATATGCCACAGGACAAAATGCTTACCATTTTGCAGAAAGCCAATGAGGAGCGGAGAGAAGGCAGGCAGATTAACATTGCAATTATGAAGAAGAATAAGAAGTTCCAGAAGGAGCAGATGCAGAAGGAAGGGTATACTGTTTTCGAGGAATTTTTTGCAGATAAGATGTAACGGCTGGAAAGAGCATGATAGAAGGTCATTGAGGAAATATGTAAAGTATGTTTCTTCAATGACTTTTTTGTTTGAAGAAAAATAAATAAAGCCTGTCTCTTATACACATCTGACGCTGCCGACGATCTTACGC
>UQXF01000014.1 GCA_900544905.1 uncultured Clostridium sp. | reverse complement strand
GTAAGATCGTCGGCAGCGTCAGATGTGTATAAGAGACAGTTCTAATATCTACCATAAGTTATACTTATATCTCAGAATAACATAACTCCCTATAACAATACTATACTTCAGCTGTACACCAGACAGATAAATAGCTGCTATAAGATAATGCGCCTGCCATTAAAAAAAGACCCCACATTCAAAAGAATGCAGAGTCTTTTTAACATAAAGAGAGGGCGTCACGCAATACGGATGTTCTTCTCTATAAATGTCTTTATCAGGGTTCTCTCTTTTTCTGTCTCAAGAGGGTCTAATACAATCCTTCCATTCTCCTTGCTGTACACACAGGCGTACAAATCCACCTGTTTGCCGGAAACCGCATTGGCATTCTCTGCCTCCGTGTAAATCAGATAACGCTGCCCATTCTCCGGATTCTCCACTACACTTAACCCAACATAGGTAATTTCCCTGCCATCTTCATTCATTAATTTAAAGGTATTATTCTGCTCCATTCTTATCTCCTCCTGCTATATCCTGTTCATAAAGCATCTGAAATAAATCTTCTATCCATGTCCCAGTCTGTAAAACATCGATAGCCAGTTATCGTTTTGTATTATGCCGCATCCAATAATTCCTTCAGCTTGGTGGCTGCGACTGACATTGTTGAACGCTTGTCAATAATCAGGCACATATCCCGTTCCGGAATCTGTTCTTCAAATTCCAGCAAGAACAGTTCTCCATTCTCCAGCTGTTTTCTTGCGAAGTCCTCTACAACACATCCCACACCCAGGTTTCTCAGGGCAAATTGTACAATCATATCACTGGTTGCCAGCTCAAACTCAGGTGTAACTGCTATCTTCTTTTTCTCCAGGTAGCTATCTACATATTTTCTCGTACTGGTATTCCCCTCCAGACATATCAACGGCAAATCAGCCAGTTCCCTGTAATTAAGCTTCCGTCCCTGTAATTCACGGAACTTATCCCCCGCCACAAACACATCCTGTATCTTACGGACTCGGAAAACGTCAAACTGTGTATCAACCTCCAGGGGCTTGGTCACGACCCCAAAGTCGATTCGTCCCTGATGCAGGTGGTCAATGGTCTGTGGCGTCGGGGCATTTGTAACCGTAACCTTAATCTCAGGATATAGCTGATGAAACTGTTCCAGGAAAGGAAGCAGATAAAACTGAAGCGTCATGTCACTGGCACCAATGCGCACCTCTCCATACTCCAGATTTATCATCTTGGTAAGCTGCTCCTCTCCCGCCATAATTGTCTCATATCCATTCCCGACATAAGAATACAGTAAAGTTCCAGCGCGGGTTAAACTGACACCTTTTGCACGTCTGGTAAAAAGCTCAATTCCCAGTTCCTGCTCGAGCTGCTTGACAGCTTGGGAGACGGCAGGCTGCGATATACAGAGCTTCCTTGCAGCACCAGTTATGCTAAGCTCGGTGGCTACATGATAGAAAATCTTATAGTATTCAAGATTAACATTCATATAATCTCTCCTTATATCTAACAGATTTTCCATAAGCAGATTATATAACAATATGTTGTGTTTGTACACCCCCAAACATTATTTTTTTTACTATTTTGTCATTTTTTGTCTGATTCATAAAAAAAGCCAGCCATAAGTACAACTTATAGCTGGTTAAATACTTCTCCGATTCTCTCATTTATCAGCAAATCTGCATCCACATCCCTGCTGGTCTTATCCATATTAATTACCACCAGGTGCTTTCCCTTAAAGTAATCAATAAATCCTGCTGCCGGATACACTGCCAGCGAAGTACCGCCGATAATCAGTACTTCTGCATTACGGATATAATGGATTGCCTTTTGCATGGTCTCATAATCAAGACCTTCCTCGTATAACACCACATCCGGTTTAATCACACCACCGCAGTCACATTTAGGAACACCCTCTGCATCCACAATATACTGCACCGGATAAGATTTACCGCAGCTCTCGCAGTAGTTGCGGTGTACGCTTCCGTGAAGCTCCATCACTTCCCTGCTTCCCGCCGCATAGTGGAGCCCGTCAATATTCTGGGTAATAACCGCTCTCACCTTTCCCTGCTGTTCCAGCTCCGCCAGTTTTATATGTGCTGCATTCGGCTTTGCTTCCAGCGCAATCATTTTATTCTTATAAAACTCAAAAAACTCTTCTGTGTGGTTCCGGTAAAAGCTATGGCTCACCATAACCTCCGGCGGATATTTATACTTCTGATTATAGAGACCATCCACACTGCGGAAATCCGGGATTCCACTCTCAGTAGACACGCCTGCTCCTCCAAAAAATACAATATTATCACTTTCCGCCACAATCTCTTTCAGCCGTTCAACCTTTTCCTTTGACTCCTCATGTAACATACAGACACCTCCTAAGCCACCGGACTTCCCAGACCCTCCTGCATCACCTTCACAATTGCAGCCAGGGCCTCCACTTCATCTGCGCCCTCACATATAATCTCAATCTCGTCCCCCTGCTGTACTCTTGCAGCCAGCAAACCCAGCACACTCTTTGCATTGGCTATATTATGCCCCTTTTTAATCTCTATCCTTGACTCATATTTGAGGCTTATTTCACACAGCCTGCCCGCCGGACGCAAATGTAAACCGGAAGGTTCGGCAACCACAACCTTTTGTGTTACCATACTATCCCTCCTAAACTTCACCGTCTACTCTTCACTTTTGATTTCCAATTCCACCGTTAACGTATCTAATATCTCTATGCCTTTTATTTCCTTTAAATTCACAGTAAATGTATATATTCCCGGTCCGTATCCCTCTACATCAATGCTTGGAATCAGATTGGTAACCTTGAGTTTTTCCAGATTATCCTTAAGTCCCCTGACTTTTATGGAATAACCCTCACTATCCGTAAATGTATACTGATAGCTCTGGTCCTTTCCCACAATGTTAATATCATCCGCCTCTAAGGCAAGCGTCTTCTCCTCCACTGCCTCAATCATCACCTTAATCATTACCTCTTCATTGTCATCCGCAAGGGCAATTCCGCTTGGAAGATAGTCCGCTATGACAACAGAGGTTTCCAAATCCTTACTGCAGTCCGTCACATCAATATCGTCAATCAGGACTTCATCCACCTTCGCCAAATCCTCTGCCTCACCTACCACCAGAATACTGGTTGGCTGATAGTCAATGCTTGCAATTGCGTAACCGTCTTTAACCTCTCCTGCTGTCTTTACCCTTACAGAAAGCTTCTTCGTCTGCAGAATTTCAACAGAAACCGCAACCTCATCCACATCATATTCAAATTTTGTGGATTCAATCACTTCTCCGCTATGGTCTAAAAATACCGGCTGTGCATTGGCTGTCAGGTTGTGATTCGCACCGGTGACATCCACATCCACAACCACCTCTTCAATCATATTGACAACACTTTCCGCTCCTCTGACCGTAATCAGATTCGGTGTAGCGGTTTTATTCCGGATGGCATAGCCCTCTGCCACTTCCGCATCCGCCCGCACCGTAATCGGAAGCTGCTTTTCAATCTTATTCTCAACCGCAATGGTTACGGCATTGTTGGTATAGGATATGGTCAAATCCCGCGCCACATAGCTGCTGATTGCCGACACCTCTACCGTAACAGCATTGGTCACCGACATTTTAGATAAATCCGCAACTGCCTTAAAATCCTCGCTGGTCAGCTCCTCTACAACACTTCTTCTGCCCTTTACAACAATGTCGATGGTGGTACCCTCCGGAACCTCATATACTTTATTTTTTTCTGTAATTGCATCGCCATTTACAAATTCAATTTCAATCCCCGAAATCTGTTTTGTGGTCTTGTAATCATCTAAATTTGCTACAATAATCCAGACTACAATTGCAATCACAAGGGATATCACCTTCAACCCAAAATGATTAAGAATTCGATTTTTCATGCTTACCAAGACCTTTCCACCATTTCATTCTTCTGGTAATTGGTTCATTCTTACTTAACTCTTCTATCTTTTCTACAAATGTATCCTTCGTCAGATTCCGGTAAATCATGCCATTATGCGCCAGAGAGACAGCTCCTGTTTCCTCCGATACAATTACCGTTATGCTGTCAGACACCTCGCTTACTCCGATGGCTGCACGATGTCTTGTACCCAAAGATTTGTTAATATCCAGATTATCCGACAACGGTAAGTAACAGGTTGCGCTGACAATCCGGTTATTGCGAATCAGCACCGCACCGTCATGTAACGGAGTATTATGCTCAAAAATATTGATTAAAAGCTGGCTGGTCACCTCTCCATCAATGGTAATGCCGGTCCGCTCATAATCCCCAAGCTTAACCTCCTGCTCAATCACAATCAATGCTCCGGTCTTCACCTCTGCCATGGCATAAACCGCCTTTGCAATCTCATTTAACACCTTTCTTTCCAGCTTTCTTCCGTTCTTAGCATCATCAGAAGCAAAGAAAGAGGCGAGATAGTTTTTGCGTCCCAGCTGCTCTAACGCCCTTCTGAATTCCGGCTGGAAAATAATGATAACAGCAATAACACCCACGCTGATTGTGTTTTTAAAAATCCACAGAATCGTATTAAACTGAAAAACCATAGCAAAACCGGTAAACAGGAGCAGTACCAGAATACCCTTAATCAGTGTCCATGCCCGGGTCTTCTTGAACCAATCCATAATATAATATATCAGAATTGCAATGATTATAATCTCAATCACATCTGTAATTGTAATTCTCGGAATATAGAACCAGTCAAAATAGGTTCTAAAATAATTCATAATCTGCTCCAATGATTTCCCATCTCCATCTAATTATGCGTCTTTGAATTAATATGCTTCACATTTTTATTCGATTCTGAAACCGATAATTTAGGAATTGCTTTCACATAATAATAATATTCATCATCCTCAAACTGTAATACCTCTGTCCTCTGGTAATCCACAATTCCCTTGCCAAACTGAAGTATGACAGCAAGTAAAATTCCCACAATACTCCCCATCAGAATCGGTGCGATTTCTACTTCTATTAATAGTGTAACACTTCCCACCAAAAATAAAACAACATTTAAAAATCCACCTGCCAAAAAAGCCACAATCCATGAATTTGAAAAGGATGCCCTGTAAATCACATAGGTTACCAGAATCACACAGGCAAACACGATAAAGGTCAGAAGCATCTCTTTATTGTCAATTAGTGCATTTAAAATGTACTGATATCCCTGAACGGCTGTGTCTTCCTCTGTAACCGCCGCCAGAACATTTACCAGCTCCTTAAGCCCCATCTCATAATAATACAAAATTACACCAAAGATAACCGGAATAATGGCGGCAGGACCCACCAGAAATCCAAGTACAATTGGCAGGGCATAAAATAAATGGGTTGTATAGCACAAAGGCACCAGCAATACAATGATTCCTGTCCTTGGTGAAAAGCGCATATAGCCACAGTAAAAAATCAAAATAAGTGCAAGCCCTACCAAAGCCGCATCAAGCGCCACCTGGGTTGACTCCAGTATAATAATAATTCCACCGATACCCGTAGTAAACTCCATTGGCAGAAAAGCGCATATAGCCGATAATAACAGCATTACTAAAATGTTGTTAAAAAGCGGCATATACCCCATCTGCTGTTTGATGGAAAAGAATACAAGCATTGCCACAACAAATTTTAAGACAGGGGTGAGTATGTAATCATAACGGCTGCAAAATGCCTTTATATTATCCCTAAAAGTCAATAAAGTCGTCACCAATTACCACTCCTCCCTTTGCCTTCACAACCTCTTTACGGGTTTCCTCCTGAAGTTTTTTCAAATTATGATTATAGATAATAATATTCGACCTGGAAGCCTCATACCTCTTTGAATATATAATTCTTGCAATCAGCCAGTACAGGAAAATCCATATAACATATACTGCCAGAATCAATATTGCCAGCTTCTTATAATCCATCTTTAATATATTCGCCAGTATATACTCCAGCTTATACACAACCACCAGCACAGCAGCCAGTACAAAGACAACCGTTGCCGAGACAACAGCTTTCAGAGAATTCAGGCGGACATAATCCCCTTTGTAAAAGGCATTCATCGGAATCTCTGTCTTTCCCTCGCGCTTTTCATAGATTGCAATTTTACTCATCAGCTTTACATTTTCTTCCCGAACCATTCCCTCACCAGCCTTCTCCTCTAGAGATAATACGTCAAACCATGGTTAATGTCAATGAAACGCTTTTCCAAAAAAAGAAATTTCCATACTTAACAATCTGCATCCCTCAATAACTGAATTGCTACTTTCATCGCCTGCGTCATAGTTAAATCATGAATGTTTACATATTGCTTTAAGAATCTGTATTCCTCATCGGTCAGCCGTATGCTGATTTTGTGATGACTCGGATTATCACTCTTCGGTCTGCCTATTGCACCCACTATATGCACCTCCTCCACGACTCTAATATATTATACTTATTGTCGGACAAAAAAGCAATAGCTAATTACAAATTTCCGGCACGATTTGTGCCTTTTTGCAAATAAAAAACACCGATGACCGGAAGCCTTTTCCCACTCCCTTAACCGGTGTTTTTCATCAGAATTAGTATGCAAATTTCATCAGCTGTTTTTTCTAAATTTCAGCATTGCCAGCTTCCGTTTTTTCAAATTTTTCTCCATCTTATAATAGACCTCTCCCTTTTCAATTAATTCCTGAAAATCATTCCACCGCAAACTGCTACCTTCTGAATAATCCCTTTTTCACATATGGTTCTGTTTTTACAGACAAAACCTCATATCCGGTTTCATGAATTGCATTCCTTAATTTCTCTTCATCTAAAGGATTTTCTGTTATAATCTCCGTCATTCCCTTTGCATGGGAAGAAGAAACTTTTTTAACAGCAAACTGCCTGCGTATCGTATCATTGATATGACTCTCACACATTCCACACGACATTCCTTCAATCTCAAGAATCATTTTTTCCATACTGGCACCCACTTTCATAAATCTTACTATGGGTTAGTATAGGCTAACCTTATTTTATTGTCAATACCCGCTACGGTATCTATACCAGTATTTTCTTTAATCCAAGCGACCAAAGAGCTCATAAATGATGGTGTCCCTCATTCTCTCCATAGTGCGCTCATATGCAGACTCGTGAAGAATGTCCCTTCCTTCTGCAGCCAGAACATAAATCTTAATCAGATTGGCGATTAGAGGGATATCGGCATCCTCCCGGACGCCATCCATCCACTGCATAAACTGCGCCGCTATCTTCATCTCATTCTGCAGATTTGGCGCCGCCTGCTCTGGAAGCATTTTTGCCAGCTTCTCCTCATCCTTAGGAGTAAGACTTGGGAATATGCTGATATCCTCATCTATCATAAATTTCAGATAGGTCCGTACCTCTTCCGGTCCCGCCTTTTTCTTGCCTCCAAGCGCCTTTGCCACCAGCTCAGGAATCATCTTCCTTCTATATTGTATGACCTCATATACATAGGCTTCCTTGGAAGGAAAAAAATTGTAAAATGTGCTGACTCCAATTCCTGCCGCACCGGTGATTTTCGCAACAGACATATGCGTCATGCCATATTCTTTTAACAGCGAAAAGCCTGCTGCCAGCATTTTTTCTCTGTATTCTTCTCTTTCCTTCTCTGTAAATACCCGTCTCGCCATGTATAAATCCCCGTCTTATTTTATTCGTTTCTATTATTTTCCTTCAAAGCCTCAACCATGTCAATCCCCGAAATTTTTCTTCTCTGCAAAAAGAGGGAAATTTCATAGGTTATCCATGTGAGAAGAAAACCAATAATCAGACTTTTGACTGTGATAACAGGGGCAAGCAGCATTCCATAATTTTCTATCGTGTCTGCATATCCAATCTTTACAAACCCATATGCCAGCGGAATGCTCAAAACAAAACCGATACACACAAGCACATGGTTCACATTTAACACCCTTCCTGCTATTTCGCGCTTTGACAGTCCCAGCACTTTCATGACGGATATACCTGTCCGATTTTCTGCGGCTATCATGTTGATGATTAGATAAAGGATGAATACGCCGAGAACGATACCAAATATCTCAAGGATAATTATAATCGCATCCATGGGCCCCATTAAGTCATTCATAGTATCTGCGGCAACTGTCATGGTTGTTTCACTCGCTATCTCGTCCTTTGGAAGTTCCAGCTTCTTATCACTGACAATGCAATTGTATGTGCCCTTGCCAACACCTGCTAACTCCGTTATATTATCTCTGGCCGAGTACAAATAGCAATGTGTATTATCCGTCACCACACCGCTGATAGTAACCTTGTGTTCCTTTAAATCCGCGATGTTATAAAATGAAAATTCATCTCCTGCCTTCACTCCGTACGTTTCAGCCGCAGCGCTGGTCAGATAATATTTGTCCATAGCAAGACTTTTTCCATCCTCTGTCTTATCCGGAAAATAATCTGAATTCTCGTCAATTCCCTGCGCGGACAACTGCACAGTGCTGCCCTCCACCTCATAGTAATTCTGGAAAAGTGCTTCCCCCTGCTCCGGCTCACCCTCCCCCAAATAATTCAGACGATACAAATACTCGTATTTGACTGAACTGGTAAGTCCATCGTCCATCAAATCATCCAGGCTGTCTTTCATGATAAGTCCGGTCAGTATACAAAATGCTGCTATGCACACGCCTATGACCGTGACCATACTTCTTCCGGGATGTCCTATAACACTCCTCACCCTGAGCTTTGTGGCAGTTTTCACAGGGCTGTTTTTCATCACACCGATAGTTCTGCTGTCCTTTCCTGTATTTCTGATAAGCTCTACCGGAGATTTTTTAAGCAGTCTTACTGTCTGCCATGCAATGGCAAGACAATACAGCACGCTTGGAATCACCATGGCAATTACGATTGCTGCCACATCATAGCTGTTGGTATAAGTGAGTTTTTCATAATCAAATTCTATAAAGAAATATGACAGAAATTTTGTAAATGGAATCGCACAAAGTACACCGAGGACGCTGCCGGCTATACCCGGCAGCAGCCCAAACCGCATATAATGTCTTATAATCTGCTTCTTGGAAAACCCGAGGGCAAGAAATGTTCCCAACAGATACTGCTCGTTCTTTATCCGTCTGCCAAGCACCATCACGATAAGGGCGATTACTATGATGAACATAGCAGGAGCAAACAGCATTGCCATATTGGTAACCGCTTCACCTTCATTTACAGGCATGGAAATTCTGGTATTCGTCGCAGCTGCAAGGTAGCTGGCAATCACATAGTCGTTATTCAGTTTTTTCCTCACTTCCTTTTCGTTGTCCTTGTTATATCGAATCGAGTAGTATCCGATTTCCTCCGCATCTATCTTTTCATAATCCGCTTCCCCAACTATCATAAGCGCAAATTTCTCATTGTCCCGATACCCGGACAATTCCTGCAGCATGTATATGTAGTCAGACTTTGTGGCAAATGCAGATATCTTATAGGACACATCTCCAAGCTTTACCATGTCGCCTACTTTTATATCATGGCAATCTGCAAAGTTCTGGGTAAGCATTGCTTCCCCGCTCTCCGGTCGTTTTCCGTCCCGCACCTCGCACAAATTCAGCTTCTCCGGCATAGGAAATATCCGAATCACGGAATCACCATATCCCTCATTCTTTGTCGTGATATCTTTATATCTGCCGTACTCAAGAATTATGTCGTAATCCTGCTCCAGCGTTTCTATATCCGCATCCGATATCGGATGATATGTTACAAATTCTGCATCCTCTGCTTTGTATTCATCTACAAAATCCGACACCACGTTTGTCAGGGTGTGTCCGGTTGAAACTGCCGCCACGATGAGCATGGATGTGAGCAGTGTCAGAATGATACAAATGATATAAAAGGCAATATTGTTTTTTATGCTGCGGACAGCTCTCTTATTAATCGTCATTTTACAACTCCATCTCCTCTGCTCTCTGTTTATCCATATTTTTATCATTTGACACTACTTTGCCATCCTTGATACGGATGACTCTGTCAGCCATGTGCGCTATATTTTCATTATGGGTGATAATTACAACGGTTGTTTGATATATCTCATTCATGTGCTGTATCTTCGCCAGAACATCTCTGGAAGAACTGGAATCCAGCGCACCGGTCAACTCATCACAGAGCAGAATTTCCGGTTTTTTCACCATCGCTCTGGCGATTGCTACCCGCTGCTGCTGTCCGCCTGAGAGCTCCTTTGGAAAATGCTTCTCATGCTTTGAAAGTCCCAATTCGTCTATCAGTGTATCCACATCAAGCGGCTCCTTCACCAGTTCCGCCGTCATCTCTATATTTTCTCTGGCAGTAAGGTCCGGAGTCAGATTGTATGACTGGAACACAAATCCCAATGTGTTACGCCTGTATGCCTCCAGCTCTTTTGCGGACATCTTCCCAATATCTCTGCCATCCACAGCAAGCATTCCCTCTGTGGCCTTGTCAAGTCCTCCCAGTATATTCAAAAAAGTACTCTTACCACTTCCGCTCGGTCCAAGAATGACCGCAACCTCACCCTTATCCATGCTGAAATCCGCATGATTCAAGGCATATACCGCAACCTCGCCCTTTCCATATTTCTTCACAAGTCCTTTTCCTTCAATAAACATGCTTCCGTAATCCTCCTTTTCATTCTGCGAATGTTTTGCGCATTTCATTCGTATATATGTTAGTCTTAACTAACTTGTTTGTCAAGAGGTTTGTGAATGTTTTTTAAATTTTATTCGCATTATTGCGTTTGAACAGTCAGGAGAGTTACAATGCATTTAACAGGCTAAATCACATAAAAAAGAGAACACCTTCTGAAATTTCTTTCAAAAAGTGTTCTCCTAAACAGTAAGTGCTAATTTGTTGTCAACTTAAATTTGAGATACCACAATTCCCTGATTTTACTGGCTTTATTTGTCCAAACTCTTCATTGTCGGGAACAACAGCACATCCCTGATTGCAGCCGAATCCGTAAGCAGCATACACATTCTGTCAATACCAAATCCAATACCACCTGTTGGAGGCATACCAATCTCTAAGGCATTTAAGAAATCCTCATCTGTTGTATTCGCCTCTTCATTTCCCTGGGCAAGCTGCTTCTCCTGTTCCTTAAAACGCTCTCTCTGGTCAATCGGGTCATTGAGCTCGGAATAGGCATTTGCCATCTCCCATCCATTCATAAAGAACTCAAAACGCTCCACATATTCCGGATTTTCCGGTTTCTTCTTGGTAAGTGGAGAAATCTCGATTGGGTGGTCCATAACAAAGGTTGGCTGGATTAAATGCTCTTCCACAAACTCCTCAAAGAACAGATTCAGAATATCACCCTTTGCATGACGTTCTTCAAACTCAACATGCTTCTCTTTTGCAATGGCTCTTGCCTCTTCCAAAGTATGAATCTCATTAAAATCTACGCCTGCATACTTCTTAACCGCATCTACCATCGTGATACGCTCAAAGGGTTTGCCCAAATCCATCTCAATTCCGTTATAGGTAATCTTGGTAGTTCCCAATACCTCCTGCGCCACATAGCGGTATAAATTCTCCGTTAAATCCATCATTCCATTGTAATCCGTATATGCCTGGTATAACTCCATCAACGTAAACTCCGGATTATGTCTGGTATCCAGGCCCTCATTACGGAATACCCGCCCAATCTCATATACACGCTCCAAACCACCAACAATCAGTCTCTTTAAATATAGCTCTAACGAAATGCGAAGCTTCAAATCTTCGTCTAATGCATTAAAATGTGTTTCAAACGGTCTTGCTGCCGCACCACCTGCATTGGCAACCAGCATAGGTGTCTCCACCTCCATGAATCCCTGTCCGTCTAAGTATTTACGGATAGTGCTGATAATCTTAGACCGCTTAATAAAGGTATCCTTAACCTCCGGATTCATAATCAAATCCACATATCTCTGGCGATAACGGGTATCCACATTGGTCAGTCCGTGGAATTTCTCCGGCAAAACCTGTAAACTCTTGGATAATAAGGTAACCTTGGTTGCATGAATCGATTTCTCACCCTTCTGTGTTACAAACACGGTTCCCTCTACACCGACAATATCACCGATATCCATTCTCTTAAACAACTTATATGGTTCCTCACCTAATGCATCTCTGGACACATAAATCTGGATATTGCCGCTTACATCCTGCACATTTCCAAATGATGCCTTGCCCATAACACGCTTTTGCATCATACGGCCGGCAATACTGACTTCCTTGCCTTCGTACTCCTCAAAATTATCCTTGATAATACCTGCTTTAGCAGTTACATCATACTTTGTAATCTGAAATGGGTCCATTCCATTATCCTGTAATTCTTTTAACTTTTCTCTGCGAACCTTCAAAAGCTGATTAATATCCTGAGTTCCCTTTTGCTGGTTTCCACCCTTCTGATTATTCTCTGCCACAATCTTCTCTCTCTTTCTATGTTTATTCTTCTATATTACATATAAAAAGGGAACAGCACAAGCCATTCCCTGCTTCAATCCTGATTATTCTTCATCCAGATTAATCTCTAAAATCTCGAACTGGAATGAACCATTTGGTGCTTCTACTGTCACTGTATCTCCTGCCTTTGCGCCCATCAAAGCGGAACCCACCGGCGACTCATTGGAAATCTTGTTATTCAGCACATCTGTCTCAGTAGAACCAACTAATTTGAATGTCTGTACATTTCCATTTGACAAATCCTTAACAGTTACGATACAGCCAACATTTACTTTCTCTTTATCGACTTCATCAGAATACACGACCTCAACATTTTTAAGAATTGCTTCCAGTTCTTCAATTCTTGCCTCAATGTCCTTCTGCTCATCCTTTGCAGCATCATACTCTGCATTCTCTGATAAGTCTCCCTGCTCTCTCGCTTCCTTAATTTTCTGAGCTACTTCCTTACGTTTAACAACACGTAACTCCTGTAACTCTTCCTCTAATTTTTTAAGACCCTTGTCGGTCAAAAGGTTCTTTTTCTCTGCCATTAGACTCGTCCTTCCATCCTATTAAATTATACGGTATAACAAGACCGCATTCACTGTTTTATTATACATGACCATTTAAATCATGTCAACGCAAAACCACCCAAAAACATAGAAAGAGATTACAGCAATCCATAATCTCTTTCGTATAGTATTCCTATTCTTCTGTTGTGTTTTCTGACTCCTCTTCGGTGTCTTCCGTATCGTCTTCCGTCTTCTCCTCTGTGGTATCCGCTGATTCTTTCTCTGTGGTGTCCGACTCTTCCGTTGTCTCCTCTGTGCTGTCTACCAAAACTGCATTTTCCACCAGGAAATCTATAACCTTTTCTGACAAAATGGCAACCTCGAAATAATCATCTCCAAGGTAGTCATATACCTCTTCCTTTGTCTCCACCTGATAAGTGTCCATGTATTCCTGAACCTTCTTATCCGTCTCCTCGCTGGTAACCTTAATTCCCTCTTTATCAGCGATACAATAAAGCACCATCTTCTGATTCAGATAATTCTTAACATATTCTGTGATGCCTTCCTTAAGCTCGTCCTCTGTCTCATATCCGTTGGCAGCCAGAACATCCTCATAAGAATATCCATAGCTCTCATAGGTCTGCGCCGTCTGCTTGAAATTATCAAACTCATCATCCACCAGCTGCTTCACTTCATCTTCATCATAACCATTGATTTTACTGTTTTCCACAACCTTGTTGAAGATATCGCTCTTTGCCTGCTGCTCTGCGCTTTCCTCATTGCTTGTCTTAAGCTCTTCACGAATAGAATCCTTGTAGGCATCTATTGTATCGTAATCTGTATTTTCCTTAACCAGTGCATCCGTAAGCTCCGGCGTATTTTTGACAGAGATTGAATTGATTGTCACCTTGAAATTCACATCTTTTCCTGCAAGGTCCTCTGAATTATAATCCTCCGGGAAAGTTAAATCAAGGGAGACCTCCTCTCCGATATTATGACCAATCAGTCCGCTCTCAAATCCCTCTATAAAAGTACCTGAGCCAATGGTCAAATCATATGATTCACCACTGCCGCCTTCAAATTCCTCTCCATCTATTGTACCGACAAAATCGATATTGGCAATGTCGCCATTCTCTACCGCACGGTCAGTAATTTCTTCGCTCTTAGAAAGACCGCTTACAAATGAATCTAATTTGTTCTGAATATCTTCATCCGTCACCTCAGCAACCGTCTTCGTATACTCAATTCCCGTGTATTCTCCCAACTCCACATATTTACTATAAGCATTCGCTTTGCTGTTTCCGCATCCAGTCATGCTAAGCAGCATAACACCGGCTAATACAATTGCACCTGTTCTTTGTTTCTTCATTTTTCTTTTCCTTCCATTTTTCTTCCTTATATAGTAGAAGCAAACCCGCCTCCAGCATTAAATACATACATTAAATATATATACCACAAAAGTTTATAAAAATAAAGTAATTTATAAAAGTTCACAGAAATACCATTATTAAAGCCTTTCCGGCTTTTACCCATATGCCCTCCCGGCATCTTCCATGTTTTATACATGATATTGTGTTTTTATCATTTACAATATCAAGATAGAGTGTTATAATAAGGTTGTTTTTAGCCTAATGTCTCAACAGGAGTACATTTTATCGGGTTTATATATAAAGGAGTATGGGTATGAAAGTAATTAAACGAGATGGCACAACCGTTTCCTATGACCGGAACAAAATCAAGATTGCCATACAAAAAGCAAATTCAGAGGTGGAACCTGCCGAAAAAGTCACAGATGAAACAATCGAATATATTATTTCCTGTATCGAAACAAAAAATCGTTCCAGGATGTTAGTAGAAGATATCCAGGATATCATTGAACAGAAGCTGATGGATGAAAAGAAGTTTGTGCTGGCAAAAACCTACATTATATATCGGTATTCCAGAGAGCTGGTGCGGAAAGCCAACACCACGGATGATTCCATTCTGAGCTTAATCCAAAACCGCAACAAGGATGTTATGGAAGAAAATTCCAACAAAAATGCAACCGTTGCCTCCACCCAGCGCGATTTGATTGCCGGAGAGGTTTCCAAGGATTTGACAAAGCGTATCCTGCTGCCGGAGAAAATTTCCAAGGCACATGAAGAGGGTATTCTCCATTTCCATGATGCAGATTATTTTCTTCAGCCGATTTTCAACTGTTGTCTGATTAACATTGGAGATATGCTGGACAACGGAACCGTCATGAACGGTAAACTGATTGAAAGTCCAAAAAGCTTTCAGGTTGCCTGTACGGTAATGACACAGGTTATCGCCGCAGTTGCCAGCAGCCAGTACGGCGGTCAGTCTGTAGATGTACGCCATCTGGGCAAGTATTTAAGAAAATCCTACAACAAATTTAAAACAAAAATGACCGCAGAATTTGGTGATACCGTACCGGAGGAAATTATTGAAAAAATGGTTCAGGAGCGCTTACAGGATGAGCTTCGCTCCGGTGTACAGACCATACAGTACCAGATTAATACCCTGATGACCACCAACGGTCAGTCACCGTTTGTCACATTATTCCTTAACCTGGATAAGGATGATGAATATATCAAAGAAAATGCCATGATTATCGAAGAAATTCTCCGCCAGCGGCTGGAGGGAATTAAGAACGAAAAGGGCGTTTATGTTACCCCGGCATTTCCTAAGCTGATTTACGTTCTGGATGAACACAACTGCCTGAAGGGCGGCAAATATGATTATATTACGGAGCTTGCTGTAAAATGCTCAGCGAAACGGTTATATCCGGATTATATCTCTGCAAAGAAAATGCGGGAGAACTATGAAGGCAATGTATTCTCCTGTATGGGATGCCGAAGCTTCCTGACTCCATGGAAGGATGAGAATGGCAATTACAAATTTGAGGGACGTTTCAACCAGGGAGTAGTCAGCCTCAATCTTCCACAGATTGGAATTATTGCTGCCGGTGACGAGGAGACGTTCTGGGATTTATTAGAGGAGCGGCTGGAATTATGTTATGAGGCATTGATGTGCCGCCACAATGCCCTGATGGGCGTTACCTCTGACGTCAGTCCTGTACACTGGCAGTACGGTGCCATTGCACGTCTGGAAAAGGGCGAGCCGATTGACAAGCTGCTATTAGACGGTTATTCCACCATCTCCCTTGGATATATCGGTCTTTATGAGGTAACCAAGCTGATGAAGGGCTGCAGCCACACCGAGCCTGCCGGACAGGATTTTGCCCTCCGGGTTATGAACCGTTTACGTGCTGCCACCGACAAGTGGAAGGCGGAGACAGGAATCGGCTTTGGTCTGTACGGAAGCCCGGCAGAATCCCTGTGCTACCGTTTTGCAAGAATTGATTTAGAGCGTTTTGGAAGCATTCCGGACGTCACAGACAAGGGCTATTACACCAATTCCTACCATGTGGATGTCAGAGAGAACATAGACGCCTTTAGCAAGTTCCGTTTTGAGAGCCAGTTCCAGAAGATTTCCTCCGGCGGTGCAATCTCCTATGTGGAGATTCCGAATATGCGCAACAACTTAGATGCCCTGGCGGAGGTTGTCCGTTTCATTTATGACAACATCCAATATGCCGAGTTTAACACAAAATCGGACTATTGCCATGTATGCGGGTATGACGGGGAAATCATGATAAATGATGACAACGAGTGGGAATGTCCACAGTGTGGCAACAAGGACCATGCCAAAATGAACGTCACCAGAAGAACCTGCGGTTATCTGGGTGAGAATTTCTGGAATGTGGGCAAAACCAAAGAAATTAAAGCCAGAGTGCTGCATCTGTAGCAGCAGATGATTGCAACAAAATAACGGAGATTATTATGAATTATGCAAATATAAAAAAATACGATATTGCCAATGGTCCCGGTGTACGGGTTAGCCTGTTTGTAAGCGGCTGTACCCACCACTGTCCCGGCTGTTTCAATCCGGAGACATGGGATTTCAATTACGGCGAGCCCTTTGACAGCGATGTTATCAATGAGATATTAGAGGCGCTTGAGCCTACCTATATCCGCGGTTTTTCCCTCCTGGGCGGAGAACCCTTTGAGTATAAAAACCAGATTGGTCTGATTCCCCTTTTAAGGGAAATCAAAAACCGTTTTCCAAACAAGGATATCTGGTGCTACACCGGATATGATTTTGAAACTGATATTTTAGCGGATATGGCGAAGAAATGGTCCGAAACCTATGAAATGCTGTCTTACATTGATGTATTAGTGGATGGGGAATTTGTAGAGGCAAAGAAAGACCTGGCACTTCGGTTCCGGGGCTCTTCCAACCAGCGGATTATCCAGGTACAGGAATCCTTACAGCAGAAGAAGGTAATTTTATGGGACGATACTACAGATTTTTCAATTTACTAAACACAAGAAAGAGGTAAACACAATGCAAACTGCAAACGTACCAATCAAAAAACTGAATCCAGAGGCAGTCATACCAACCTACGGCTCTGAATACGCTGCCGGGGCGGACTTATATGCCTGTATCGAAGAACCGGTAAGCTTTGCGCCTGGAGAGAGCCGGTTAATCCACACCGGACTTTCCATGGAAATTCCTGCCGGATATGCCGGTCTTATCTATGCCAGAAGCGGTCTGGCATCCAAAAAGGGGTTAGCTCCTGCCAACAAGGTCGGAGTTATCGATGCGGATTACCGCGGAGAAATTATGGTGGCGCTGCACAACCACAGCAACACAACTGTCAGCATTGAGCCCCAGGAGCGGATTGCACAGCTTGTCATCACCCCTTACCTGACAGCCCATTTTGAGGAAACTGACCAGCTAAGCGATACAGTCCGGGGTGCAGGCGGATTTGGTTCCACCGGACAGAAATAATAAACGCGCCAGTCATTTAAATAACTGTACTCAAAAATGGTCCACTACTGGACCATTTTCTCATATGCCTGGCAGCAAAAAGAGAAGCCGGAGCGATTGATTTCATTTCGCTCCGGCTTCTCTTTTTTATATCCATGCTATAAATAGCATCAATCCCAAATAATTCTGGCTGCTGCACACGGTGTACGGTATCCCACATTAGAGATGATAATACCTGTTGTACTGCTGCTGGCATGGACAACCTGCCCACCGCCAATATACATGGTAACATGGCCAATGGAACCATCATTGCCGCGATAGAATAACAAATCACCCGGCTGGATAGAGCTCAAATCCACATTGGTAAGTCCCTGCATCTGGGCTGCTGCCGTTCTTGGCAGTCCGTAACCAAAATGGGCATACACGCTCATGGTAAATCCGGAACAGTCTGTTCCGTTGGTAAGACTTGTACCGCCATATACATACGGATTACCAACAAACTGAAGGGCATAATTTACAACCTCCTGACGCTTGGTACTGGTCATTTCTGCAAGTCTTGCTCTCTCTGCCTCTTCCTCTTTCTTCCGAATCTCCTCCTCCTCTGCTACTGAAATCGCATGGGAGAAACCATAGGAAATATCAACATAATCAGAGGAAACATAGCCTTCAATATCAGAGTCTACTTTAATATAAGTCCATCCGTCCACATCATCATCCCTCGGAACCACTTCATAGGATTCACCCTCCGGAATCATTGTCAGACAGTCACTGGATTCATCCTGTCCGGCACGCACATAAAGCGTTGTAGTATTTACCTTGGCAACCTTTGGACAGGTCTCCTCTGCATAAGCGCCTGCTGCATCACCAAACAACAAATAATCATTGCGGACATATCCCATGGTAATACCGGACTCAATCTTCGTCCATGTATCACCCTTTTCTACTACCAGCGCGATACCGTGAACCGGAAGACTTCCCACCCGTTCTGAATTTTCATCCGGCTCTTTCCGGACATTCACTGCCTCCTCTACATAGGCAAGGCACTTGCCCTCAAACTCCGGATATTTACATGTAGGCTCTTCCTCCTCCACAACATCCTCTTCTTTGACTTCCTTTATATCAAGATTGGAAACATATTCATCCAGTGCATATGTGATTCCAACTGACGAATCATCTAATATCTCTGCATTACTTACAAATGCCGGAGAGAATAGCCCTGCTGCTCCAGCTGCCAGAATTGCAAAACCTAAAATGCTTCTCTTTCTCACAATAATCCTCCTTTATAATCTGTCTTAACAGATTAAAAATACTGTATCCATCCTTTATCTCTTACTTCACTGTTTTATACTCAAAGTCATTAAAATTATAACAAAGGTGAATTTTGTTGTCAACCGCCAAAGTCCCAAAAACATTGGTATTTCTTAACATTTTCAGAACAGAAATGAACCTGCCTGTCCTTTAAGCCTGTATAGTAAGAAAAGACACATCAGAGCCATGCCCTGATGTGTCTTTCTCATATACGTATATCAATATTCTGTCCCACCATCGGATTAACAGAGCGCTCCAGCATACTGGTCAACGCATCTCCATTCATCTGGTCCATATCCAGCGCCTTATTCAGCAACGCCATACCAACAGACGACTGCATATTGGCATTTGAAAGCACCGTGGAAGACATTCCCAATCCCTGAATCTCCATTCTTAACCCCTTCTTCTTGTAAAATCTATATAACAACTGTATTTATTATAGTGCAATTTTACTCAAAAAGCAATACAAAAATCCCGGCAAAAAGCATCTATCTCCTCATACACCAACACATTATCCTCTTCATTGTGAATCTCATGCCGCATGCCCTTATACCTTATAGAGGTTGTCTGCTCGTATCCCAAATCATGCATCCTGTATATTGCCTGATACCATTTTCTTTCATTAATATAACAGGGGTCATCCTCTCCTGACAGAAAAAGAATCGGAAGGTTGCTGTTCTTCACCTGGTAGCCCTTTCCCCTGTAAGTCTGGCTCTCTAAATTCAGCAGTGTCCGGAAGCCATTAAGTGTATACGTGAACGTACACAATTCATCCTGTTCAAATGCCTCTGCAACAGACTCCTTCGCCGCCAGCCATGCGTTCTTGCGCTTTTCTCTCCAGAATCTTCTCTCAAAGCTGCCAAGAACCATTTTCTGTACAAGGGAAGAGCGATAACGCTCCCCATGAACCGCCGTCATAAATGCCAACATCAATTTTCCAAGGGGAACCGCCTCATTATAACCGGGACATCCGGAAATCACCAGACCGTCAATGGCATCGTCATGCTTCCTAAGATAAGAGCGCACCGCTAAGGAGCCCATGCTGTGTCCATATAAAATAAGCGGCAGGTCAGGATATTCCCTCCGTATGTTCTTCGTCACCTGATAGATATCCTCTATAAAGCCCTTTTCCATGGACTCATAGCAATAGCCGATATCCCCCTCTTCCTTTACACTCATTCCATGTCCCCTGTTATCATGCATCAACGTAACATATCCCCTTTGCGCCATCCATTCCATAAAGGAAAGATAACGCTCTTTATGCTCACACATTCCGTGCACCATCTGGAAAATGCCGATAGGCTTCTCCGGTATCATACAAATCCCATGAATCCTTACTCCGTCCCATCTTGATGTAAAAGAAAATGTTCTTGTGGTAATCTTCATATAACACACTGCCTCCTGCTATTTTATATTTCCACGTTAAAGCCCGTACTGATGCGCTTAGATACCTCCAGCATGGCGGCTTCCATTTCTGACACATCAAATTCTCTCAAAACGCCAACATACCCATTGATAATAAAGGTCACGTTTAAATGGTGCTGGAAAAATGCTTCGGAATTTTCCTTCATGCCCGCATCCACAAACTTCTTCATAATCGTATCAATGACCGCACGCTCAAACTCCTGTACCATGGACTGCATTCCCTGTCTCTGTATCAGCATCCCCAAATCATTGGAGTCCTTAAAATATGTATCTGCAATCCGCTTCCATATTTCCGGCGCCTTGCGGATTGTCTCATCATAGGGATATTCATCAATAATGGCGCACACATCCCGTATGAGAATCTCCTGGATAGAATCCGCCAGATTATAGATATCCCGGTAGTGCAGATAAAATGTACTCTTATTGATATCTGCCCTTGCACAGAGCTCCTTAATAGTAATCTCATTTAATTTCTTTTCCTTCGTCAGCTCACAGAAAACATCCTGTATTGCCTTTTTTGTTTTCCGTACCCTTCTATCCTCTGCCATTTATTACACACCTCTTGTTTATTTTTCATCTTTTAGTACATATTAGCATAATAGTAGACTTCGGTCTAGTAAATTCCTCTTTATTCCTCTTATTTTTTTCTCAGGCTGTGATAAATGGAACCCTTCTTCAGATTATATCCACGGTATTGTGCAAGCTCACTGACCGTCACCAGCTGATATCCTCTCCGGTTCAGCTCCTTAATCAGAATCAGCGCAGCTTCCTTGGATGGCTCATGAATATCGTGCATCAGCACAATATCACCATCCTTCACATTATTCAGAACCGCCTTCACCGTTTTATCCCTGTCCCTGGTTTTCCAGTCCAGTGTATCAATGGACCATAAAATAACAGGCTTGCCAACTGCATTTTGAACCTCGGCATTTATTGCCCCGCCCGGGGTACGCACAAGGGACGGAGTCTTTCCAATCACATTTTTCACCTTTTTATCCGTATCCTTAATCTGCGCCTGCACTTCCTTACGGGACAGCCTGGTTAAATCCTTGTGGCTATAGGAATGGTTTCCTATCTGACAACCGGCTTTATCCGCCGCCTTTAAGGCACTCTTATAAGAATCCACATTGCAGCCCAAGACAAAAAATGTAGCCCTGGAATTATATTTTTTCAGACATTGTACAATCTCGCCGGTATATCTGCCCGGTCCATCATCAAAGGTCAAAGCCACCATTTTCTTTTTGGGGTCAATGGCAGAAGCAAATACCTTACAGGTCTTGCTGTTCTGGCTTTTTATCACCTTCCCATCCCTCTTATATGCTGCAACAATCCGGTACTCATAGCTTTTTCCCTTGTCCACATTCCTGTCCCAATAATACAGCTTATCTGTCTTTTCCAGAAGACGGTACTTCCCCTTTTTATTCTTTTTATATAGATAGTATTCCTTTGCACCGCTTACCTTCTTCCAGGAGAGCCGGATTTTCTTCTTTGAATAGGAGCCGGTAAGCTTAGGCGCCGACGGTTTCATATATATACTGACATACTGCTTCGTCCCGCTTGTAAGCCTGTTATTTTTTCCTTTATATGCTTTTACCTTATAATAATAAGCTTTGCCATGCTTTACAGAAGCATCCGTATAGGTATTCTTCTTTGTAGCCGCGAGCTTTTTATAACCGGATGTTTTCTTCGTACTTCTAAATATCAAATAACCACCTGCACCCTTGACTTTACTCCAGGATAATTTAACCTTCGACTCCTTAATTTTTGCCGCTTTCACATTCTTTGGAGCCGGGAGGGTAACCAATACCGAAACCACATTGCTCTCTTCCGCCACCTGTCCATCCAAAAGACAGCTTACCCTGTAATAATAGGTTTTCCCAAGCTTTACATTGTCATCATGACAGCTCATGTTTCCTGACTGTCCACCTATCTCTGCAATGGTGGAATAGGTACCCTCCGGACTGTCCGCCCTTTGAAGCTGATAAACATAATCCGTACCGGCAGCTGTCCATGACAGCAGCACATTCTGATAGCCCGATATTTCGCCCTTTAACAGAATACTCCCTGCTGCATACGCTGTATTTTTCATATAGAACAGACACAGTATCCCACCCCAGAATACCAATATGCCTCTCATTATAAACATTATATTTTTTATCATTTGTATTCTTACTTCCTCTCTGATTGGTATAACCCTATCTTAGATGAATAAAAATAAAATGCAATAGGAAATACTCCCTTTTTATCAATTTTCATTATTTCTTAATAATCCCTGCAATTTTAAACACCATATTGATGTTTCCGGCAATTATTTTCAATCTTATCAACAATATATTGCTATATTTTCAGACATTTTTCCCGTAATTGTGAACAAATCGTGAAATTAGCACTCACCTCTTGACAGTGCTAACAATCAGTGCTATAACATAATTACAGGTTAGGAAATAACAAAAAAGCCTGACCGAAACCATTATTTTTTCAGCCTACAGAATATATCTATAGACAAATGTAAAAGGAGGAATTTATCATGTTAGTACCAAGTATCTTTTCAAACGATTTATTTGACAACTTTTTCAATGACGCCTACAGACCATCCGGAGACTTTGTTCATTCTGCTAATTCCAGAGATTTGATGAACACGGATATCAAGGAATATGAGGATAAGTATGAATTAGGAATTGAGCTTCCGGGATATGAGAAAGAAGATGTAAATGCAAGCCTGAAAGACGGTTATCTTACCATCGAGGCGGAACGCCATGCAGACAATGAGATTAAAGATAAAAACGGCAAATACATCCGCAAGGAATGCTTTACCGGTAAATGCCAGAGAAGCTTCTACGTTGGCGAACAGGTTACACAGGAAGACATTCACGCAGCCTTTGCAAATGGTATTTTGACCATTACGGTTCCTAAAATCAAGGAGCAGCCAAAGGTTGAGGAAAATCACTTTATCGCCATTGAGTAATAGTTTCACATTTGCTTCTTACCCCTTTATATATGCCCGGGCACAGAATTTTCCTGCTGTGTCCGGGCGTTTCTATTTTTTCTTAATATTTTTATATCACACATTTAAGCAGTCTGCTTTTTCCTGCTGTTCAAAATCCATACTCCTGCCGGAATAAAGATGACAGACAATACCACCAGTCCAATCATCAGGGGTACTCCCATCTGCTCCTCATTCAGAAATGCAATGTTACTGCCATAATATAGTAAAAATACAGAAACTGCGTTATTCAGAAAATGAATCAGGGACGAGGCGGCAATACTGTCCGCCTTATATATCGCATATGCCAGTGCCGCGCCTAAAACAGCGGTCGGTATTATCTTTATCAGGCTCATATGGCTGATTCCAAACAAAACCGATACAAAAAATATTGCCTTCGGCAGGCTCATTTTCTGCCTGAAAGCAGTAAACATATACCCCCTGAACATCAGCTCTTCACAGACCGCCGGAACCAGGGCAATCAGCAGCAGGGCAGGCACAAAGGAGATTCCGTCCAACAGCTTTGCATACTCCTCATTCAATCCCTGGCTGTTATCCGGAAATGCCATGCTTAAAAGGTTACTGATTAACAATGACAGACTGCCAGCCCCTAAATACAGGCATACCGACCCTAACAGGTCTTTTCCCTTTGGAATGTTTAATTTGAAAATTTCCCTTGCATTTCCTTTTATGTATATGCAGGCGAGCACCGGCAGTACACCGATAAAAAACTGCGGCACTACCACTCCCATAACCGGATGGGACAAGCTCATGATTCCGCCAAGATAGACCATTAACAGCAATGCAGCCACTAAAACCAGCAGACTTTCCTGTATGGTTGGCAGGCTTCCCTTTTTGATATTTTTTCTCCGTTCAAACAGCTTAATCCCACTGGCGGATTCGCCAAATAAAATAGACTCGCTGTTATAAATCTTACCCAGAAACCACACTGCAACAAAAGCATAAATCACATTACTGAGAAGCACCATTAAAATTAATGCAAAATCATATTTAAACACCAGCAGATTCTTCATCAAAAGGCATATATTTGCCACCGGGATTATAGCTGTGGTGGCAGACAATTCCACATTGGGAATAAATCCTATATAGGCGGTTAAGAGCACCACCAGCGTCAGAGGCGTGACATAATTGTTTGCCTCTTTAAAGCTCTTGGCAAACGCACAAATGCACATGACCACAGCACTCATAAACAGCGCAAATGCAATAATGCAGACAATGGAAATCAAAATAGCAGGCACAAAGCTTCCCAGACTGAAAGCACCAGCCCCTTCTGAAAGGGCATTGATGGTAGCATAGAGATATGCCGCAATTCCACCCATTGACAAAACATTAATAAACACGGATACCACTGCAATCGTCGCAACAGACAAAAACTTACTCATAATCAGCTCCATGTTGCCAACAGGCAGGGTAAGCAGGGTTTCCAGTGTTCCTCTCTCCTTCTCTCCTGCTGTGGCGTCAATGGCAGGATACATGGCGCCCATTAAAATACTGGTTATCAACAAAAACGGTATAATGCTGCCAAGAATGCTTCCGATGGAGCTCTCATTGCTGGACTGGTCAGCCAGTGTAGATGTTACCGGATAGAGCACCTTTTTTACATCAAGCCCCTGGGCAGCAGCATTTTCTTCTGCTATCTTTTTCCCATAGGCATCTATTTCCTCTTCCAGCATGTCAGAAACCGTGGAAGAGTTTGTAACTGCAGACAGATAATGAATCTCATAAACCACCTGGCTGTCCGTTATACTTGCGGTGATATACGCATCAATATTCTCCTTTTCCAAATCCTCCTTTGGATTATCAGACTCCACCTCTTTTATGATATAGGAAAGCCCGTCCTCCTCTCCGGCAATCCAGTCATTTAGCGCCTTCCGGTTCTCTTCCTCCACCTGGTCATAAGCAATATAATAGGTTCTTTCCTGCTGGGAATTGTTAATCATCGTCATAACCTGCATAATCACTAAGAACAGCACCGGATACAAAATGACCGGAAGCACCACCATGGTAAGAATGGTTTTCTTATCACGGATAACATCCATAATCTCTTTTTTATAAAGTGTTTTTAACTGTTTATAGTTCATCCTGTGCGCCTCCCTCCATATAAGCAAAGAAGGTATCTCTGAGGTTATCGGTTCCCGTTGCCGCCTTTAACTCCTGAGGTGTACCGGCTGCAATAATTTTCCCCCTGTCAATCATGATTATCCGGTCGCATAAAAATTCTGCCTCCTCCATGTAATGTGTGGAATACAGAACGCTTTTTCCCCTCGCCTTTTCCTGCTTCATAAAATCAATAATCGCCTTGGAGCTGATAATATCAAGCCCCAGAGTAGGTTCATCAAAAATGTAGATTTCCGGGTTATGTACAAGACATCTGGCAATGGATGTTCTCTGCTTCTGACCGGTGGAAAGCTTTTCAATGCGGTTATCTATAAAGGCTTCCATCTGCAAAAGTTCACACATTTTTTCCACCCGGGCACCGGTCTCCTCCTTTGAAAAGCCATACAGCTCACCGAACAATAAAAGCAGCTCCCGCACCGTAAATCTTCCATAAAGCTTTGTATTTTCAGAGAGATAGCCAATATGCTTTTTCAACACTTCCTTTTCGGTAATCTGCTCTTTGTCTTTATTTGTGATAACCACCTGACCGCTGGTCGGCTCCATCAGAGAACCGAGCATACGCAAAAGTGTTGTTTTGCCGGCGCCATTGGGACCCAGTATTCCCAGTATCTCTCCATCCTGTGCCTCAAAGCTTACATGGTCAACGGCAAAAAATTCTTCTTTTTTGCCCTTTTTTAATGTTCTGATAAATTGCTTGCTAAGCTCCTTTGCTTCTATCAAACTAATTCCTCCTAAATTTTCCTTCCCTGTCAATTTCACCCTGCGAACAGATTTAAACATGCGTTGGCAAGACAGAAGACCCAGCCCAAAATAAGGAATACATTAACAGGCTTTGTCTTTGCAGCCTCCTCTTTCTTTCCCCGGATATACTCCCAGGTAAAAGTTCTTCCGTTGATGTGTGCAATGGCCTTCAGCAGGAGCAGGGTCAGCACAAGTCCCCCAATCGCAAAAGGCGTTAATATTACCAGCATCGGCAGCAGCTGGCTTTTTGTCACCGACTGGTTAAACACCTCCTCTATGTCCACATTGGCATATTCCTCTGAAAACTGTCCCATAAATGCATAGAGCTTTGGAAGAATATAGATATATGCGGTATTTACCGCATTAAACAGCATATGCATTATCATAGTAGACACCAGGGAGCCTGTTGCCTCCACCGTCAATGCGAATATGACACCCAGATAAATGGCATACAGAATCTGGTTAAAATTCATGTGCATCAGTCCAAAGGACAGCGCACTGATTATAATACCTGTCAACACAGAACGTTTCCGGAATGCGCTATACATAATGCCGCGGAAAAGCGTCTCCTCTATAAATCCCGGCAGGCATCCGATAACCAGTACTCCCAGCCATGCCGGAACACTCTGGGTAACGGAAAAAATGGCACCGCTGGTCTGATTTTTTGCAAACAGCTGGCTGAACACATTCAGCCACGTTGCCATCGGGGCAGCCGTAACCAGCAGCACCAATGACAGGAAAAAAGTGGAAATCCGGTATTTCTTCACCTGTAAATCTGTCCGGAAGCGGGTTTTTGTAACAAGTATGTAGAGAACTGCTCCAAGCAGCAGATACCCCTGGGTAAAGAGTATGGAAATCAGTGTTGCATAGTCAGCCGGAAGTGCATTCTGCACAACCGCAATCAAAAATGCTAACGGTATCTCTAACAGCATCAGGAAAAAGAAAAAGGCGCCAGCCTTTTTCATGGCGCCATCAGTCGATACCATCTGTATATCATCTGTTAATTTTGTATCTTCCAATTGCATAAATACTCCTTTTCTCCACTCTATTTCTTCAGTGCCACTGCTTCCATCTCAATTAATACATCCTTTGGAAGTCTTGCTACTTCTACGCAGGAGCGGGCAGGAAATGCACCGGTAAAATAGGTTGCATATATCTCATTTAATGCCGCAAAATCATTCATATCCTTAATAAATACCATGGTCTTTACCACATCCTCACAGCTGGAGCCTGCTGCTTCAAGCAGCGCCTTCATGCTGTCAAACACGCGGGTTGCCTGCACCTTGATATCACCCTCCACTACCTCACCGGTAGCCGGATTAATCGGAACTACGCCTGAAGTATAAATCACACCGTTTACCTCAATCGCCTGGGAATACGGTCCAATTGCCTGGGGTGCCTTATCTGTCTTTACTACATTTTTCATTGTCATAACCTCCTAAAATATATTTGTACAGCCTTTATAAAAAGGTTGTATATAAAACTTATCTGTTTTTGATTACAATATTGCGTTCATGAATCTCAATCCTGCCCTCTTTCAACAGCCTGCCCACTGCCCTTTTAAAGGCATTTTTGCTGAGTCCCATCTCCCTCTCAATTACCTCCGGAGAAGCCTTGTCTGTAAAGGGCAGCACTCCGTCATAAGAAAGGATTGCCTGGTATACCATCTCACTGTCCTCCTCCATCTGCTGGTAAGCCGGACGGTTCATAGACAGATTAAGCTTCCCGTCCTCTCTCACTTCACTGACCCGCAGGGAGATTGTTTCGCCCACGCGCAGCTTTCTATGAAGCTCCTGTTTCGGAATCAGCCCCTGATATTTATCCTCTACTGCAACAAAGGCTCCCATGCGCTCATTTATCTGATAGACATACCCCTCTACCTGGTCACCCTTGCTAAACGGGGAATCCGTGGATAACTGATTATATATCCGCATGGACACACAGGGACGGCTGCTCTTATCCATGTACATATATACCAGATATTCCTTTCCCTCCCGGACCTTGCCAACCATTTCCTTAAAGGGCATTAAAATATCCTTTTCCAGTCCCCAGTCCATAAAAGCTCCGATATTTCCAACACTTGCCACCTTAAGCCTTGCAAGCTCACCCAATGTAATCAGCGGCTGGTTTACCGTTGCGATGGGACGGTCAGAGGAATCCAGATACACAAATACCTCAATCTCTCCGCCTGCTTTAAGCCCCTCCGGCACCTGCTTTCTCGGAAGAAGAACTGCGTCCTTATCCTCCTCCCGTTCTGCCAAATATACTCCAAAATCCTTACTGCGGATAACCTTCAAGGTCTGCCGCTTTCCTATTTCAACCATACTGTCTCCTGTTCTCTGTCCTGTAAATAAATTCGTGTTCTTTCCTAATCCCTTGTTTCCTGCATCACTGTATTTCTATTATCACATAAGGCTTTTCCTCTTCATTTGCAAAAACAATCTGTCTGACCCCATCCTTATCGTAAATCACCGGATACATGACGTCCAAAAAGGCTGCCGCCTTCCGGTAATCCACACGCATTGTCTTTATCTCCCTGTCCTCCGGAAAAAAATCCATAGCCTCAGCCACATAGCGTCCATTGTTTACATGATGGTTGGAATCTAAAAAGGACCTCTTAACTACAACAGGTGTTTCCTTTTCCTGCCGCCGTTGTCCCTCGTCCATTATTTTTATTTTTCTTGGTGCATAATCCATGGAAAGCGCCGGTTCCATGTCATACCCCCGTATATCCTCCTCTGTGGGCTTAGCCGGAAGATTTTTTTGCAAATCCATAAAAATCCATATGGAATTTGCCTGGACAATCCGCTCACCATATTCATCCAATATATCAAAATTACGGTAGCCATATATTCCCTTAAAATCATAGGGCCAGGTCCGGACAGTAATCTCCTCTCCAAATACAGGATACCGCATTACTTCAATCTGCCAGCCGGACAAATACCATGCCGTCTGGCTGCGTTCTACCTCATCCAGACCCTTGCCCACAGACTCTGAATGAAAAATGGTACAATCCTGAAAATAGTGGGCAATCGCTGCCATATCCGTCCTTAAATCACTGTTTACCTGGGAATAGGTCACCCTTGTTTTCATCTCATACATAATATCTTCCTTTCTAACAGGATAGATTATAATACATTTCTTAAAAAAAATGAATCTTTTTTTAAATTTATACTTGATTTTTAACCTGAAATGTGTATAATAGTGTCTTGTGAGCGGCGCAAAAGCCTAATGGGGTATCGCCAAATGGTAAGGCAACGGACTCTGACTCCGTCATTTCAAGGTTCGAATCCTTGTACCCCAGTTAAAAGAGTAATTGGATTTCCAATTACTCTTTTTGTTTTATCCTCTTTTCTGCCTCTTCTATTAACTGCTCCGCCAGCCACTCCGGTTTTATAACCGTCACTTCCGCTCCAAAGCCCCGAATCCAGCGAATCACATCCGGCGCCACAGCAGCCCTCTGGTAAAAATACAGACCTTCAGCTGTCTCTTCTAAATGCCGTGCCCGCTCCGCCTCAAACTCCTTTACATACCGTATGCTTTCACCTGTAAACAAAAGCTCCAGCTCTTCCTCTTTTTCACCCACAAGCTTTAAAAAGGCGTCCCCCATTTTCTCCCTTTCCATTTCCGCCTCCTCAAACCTTGCATCCAGCAGTTCAATGTCACGAATCCGTGAAAGACGGAATCTTCTGACACTCTTCCGAAGCTCACAGTATCCCTCCACACAGAGATAAGAATCCAAAAAAAGCATCTTATACGGATGTATAATCCGCTTTGTGGATTCATTGCTGGTAAAGCTATAGTATGCTATCTCTATCTTATTCCGGCTGTCAATGGCATTCTGGATTAACCTTTCGATTCTGCCATCCACCACATCCCGGCTTCCGTTTTTCAGCCCCGGCTGCTTGAAATGCCCACAAAGCTTTTCAAACTGAAACTGATTCAGGGATGCAGAGCTCTCCACCATTTTATCAATCAGTGAAATGGCATGGTGGCCCATGTCCAGATGGGCATACTGCCCCAGCATTTCTTTGGCAAAGGCAAGGGAAGCTAAATCCTCAATGGTCAAATCCACATTTTTCAGCGTATACTTATCGGCAAAAAAGTAAGTTTTCCCATTTCTCTCCTCTTCTCCGATTCCATAGTTCAGAGAAAGCTCGTCAATGTCACGCATAACCGTCCGCCTGCTGACGTCAATGTCCCAGCTCTTTAACCGCTCCCGGATTTCCTCTGCCTGGTATCCCCTGGGATTCTCCGATAATAACGATAAAATATATATCTGCCGCTGGGACACCGATACTTCCTTCCCCTGATATACGGCTTCGCTCTTTTTATCCCTTGTCTCTTCCATATCTGTTCCTTTCTACAGCCCGTCATCCTATGGTACCTTGACCAGACCACGGTTTATTTTCATCTTAATAATTCTGGTTACGGACTCATCAATCTGCTGCAGGGAAAGCCTGCCCTTTTCCACAGCCTTGCCCGCCCCCTTCATGGACGCTTCCAAATCTGCGGAAAATATCATATCATTCCCAGCCGCCAGTGCTGCTCCTGTCGCCTCTTCCAATGTCATTTCATTGAGAATTGCCTTCATGTTAAGGTCATCCGCAATAATCACCCTGTCAAATTCCATTTCCTCCCGCAAAAGCTTATGAACCTTTTTTGACAGGGAGGCCGGGGAGTCCTTATCCACCGCTCCCATGACAATATGGGAAACCATCACCATATCCGCTCCCGCTGCAATGCCTCTCTCAAACGGAATAAAATCTTTTTCTCTGTAAATGCCAAGCTTCCGCCTGTCCACTGCATAGGATATATGCGTATTTTCATTTTCTCCGTATCCTGGAAAATGCTTGAGACAGCAGCCCATATTCTCCTCCTGCAGACCGGTGACAACCGCTTCCACATACTCCGCCACACTCCCGGCGTCTCCGGAAGCCGCACGGTTATACATATAAGAAGTCTCATCCTCCACCACATCCGCCACCGGGTCAAAGTTCAGATTAATGCCCATCTCCTTTAGAAACGCTGCCTTTTTCTCCGTTTCCTCCTGCACCGCTTCCACTCCGCCGGTTTCATAAAGAACTCTGGCACTCTCAAACACAGGAATATCCTTTCCCTTCATACCCGAAATCCGGCTGACATCTCCCCCTTCTTCATCTATACCAATAAACAGGGGAATATCCATGGTAAGCTGCAATGCTTCCACCCGCTTTTTCACCTGCTTTACCGTCTTTCCCTTAAAATCCTTCCCAAAGAAAATAACACCTCCCGGCTGGTATGCCTTAAGAGTTTTCTCTGTAATATCCTTTTCATTGGTGAGAATCATCATCTGGGCAAGCTTTTCCTCCAGGGTCATGCTGTCAAGCAGCTGCGAAACATACCGGTTTAACCGCTGTACCTCCCTCTGTCTTTCCAGTGATGCCTGTTCTATTTTCTCTATGTTCCAGACATGCGTCCAGTCCCCATGGAACATATTTATCCCAACCGGCACACCACAAAAATCCTCTTCCGGAAAAAAGAGCATCACCAATGCAGCCACAAGTATAAGCAGAACCACCCTAATTTTTCTTTTCAATTTCATTATGCCTTCCTCATATCAAAATGCTTCCTCATCTCTTGCACAGCCGGATTTTATTTTTTATTTTCTCCTTTTTCCACACTGCCCTGCGAATCTGTCTGGTCAGCTCCACTACCTCCTGCAATATCTCTACGGAAACAAAGCTCTCTCCAAAACTGATTTGTTCCAGCTGTCCACAGACCTTTTCGGGCTCCGGTATGGCATAATAACGGCTGGAGATATACAGCAGCTGCTCTCCATGGCTCCTGCAGGCATCAAACCCGGCATCACATACCCTTATCATGTCGCAGATATCCGCATAGCATGCCACCGCTGCCTCCCTGCCGTCCTTTTGATGGCACCGCATATAGCGCCTGCCTTTCCGCACAGCAAGCTGTCCAATGTAGATTGCAATGAGCAGAACGATAACTGCAAGCACCACATAAATCAGCCATGTAAACCGGGAAAGCCCCAGCTCCCCGAAAACATTTCCATTATTTCCGGAATCCTCCCCGGAGCCATTTAAGAAGTCGGCAAAGGCAGACCAGAAATCGTCCTCATCCACTGCTTCATTGCTTCCCGGTGTCACCTCAGCCACCTTCCAGCCAAAACCGTCCACATAGATTTCCACCCATGCATGTGCCATGGCATCCGTCACCTCCACATCCATAACCGTGGATTCACCGATGGCGGAATATCCCTGATAATAATTTCCATACCGTTTTGTATCATTTTGCTCCGATGCCAGTACCGTCTCAAATGAAAAGGTATAGCCCTCCACATAACGGGCAGGGATTCCCATTTCACGGAAAATAAGAGTCGCCGCAGTGGCAAAATGGGCACAGTACCCTTTGCGGTTTTTCGTCAGAAAATAGTTTACAAAATCCTCACCCTGGGGAGTTGCCCCGGGCTTCAGGGTATATGGGATATTGTCTGCAAAATAATCCCTCACCGCCTCCACAATCTCATTTTCTGTCATATCGGCAGTCAAACCTATCTTATCACATTCCTCACGAATCACGTCCGTATTCTTCTCCGGAACATCCATATAGATGGAATCCACCTGGGAGGTATCTATCTGCGACGGTGTAATACTTCCCAGGCTGTCCTCCCACACCACCTTCGGATAATAGGAGTAGCTGACCTCCTGCTGCATCTTAAGCCCCTGGGCAGACATCATTTTGCTGTGATTATGGTAAATGGAATAGTCCTCAAAAAGAGTATAATAGGGATAATATAAATAGGCGGCATCTGCTCCTACGTTTTTCACATCCATAACCCCATAAGCACTATATTCCTCACCGGTTGCCACGTCCTTCTGCAATGCCTTTCCTTCTTTTTTCAGGCTTTCTTCTTCAAATATGGCAATATCATCCTGTCCGGCATCCTCAGCCCCGGTACCGTAGATGCTCTCCCACTGGTTATCTCCGTAAATTCCGCCTGTATAACCCTTCAGATAAACAGACTCATTGCTGTAGGGTGCAAAGGAAACCACCAAATCCGTAAGATAATCCGGTCTCACATTGGAAATTCCTCCAAGCTTGCCGCCGCTCATCCCCCCTGTAGAATCATAGTGATTAAACATTCCCGAAAAGCCAAGCAATATAAAATTGGCAATGGTATCTGCTGTCTGCTGCCGCAGCCGGTCATTTTTAAATTTACTCTCGAAGCTGCTCGCCGGCAAAAATGCTTCAACCAGTATCACCATACAAAATGCCAGCCCCAGAATCCTCAATAAAATCTGTTTAAAAATCGTGGCGTCCTGGGTATAGGCAATCCTGTCCTTTTTCAGTCCCTTTACCTGAAATGGCGGAGACCATGCAAAAGCGAGATAATGTCCATTGGCTTTAAAAATAACCACAGCCAGATAACCGGTTCCCAGAGCAAGAATATAAATCACATCCGGGGATAATTTCATATAAAGTGGAATAAATAACAGCGGAAATGTAAGCGCCACCGTCCAAATCAAACTCATTGTGGAATAAAGCCAGATATTCAATATAATAATCATGACCATTCCCACAAAAATGGACACAATGGCAACCGTTAGATAATCATTGGCAATCTGAACCTCATACTCCCGCACACCGGATAAGTCAAAAAAACTCTGTGCCTGCTGTAACACCGTATTGACGATGGTATAGAAACCGGAGTTTGCATGGATTCGGAAGGTAAAAATGGCTGCAATAAAAATGCCAAAGAACAGAATATAACCGATATCCCTGTACCAGAATTTAGATGCCGCATACAGAAAGGAAAAATACATGGACAATAAGAGATAAAACACAATTACCAGTATATAGTTATAAGAGATTTGAAATGCAGACAAAAAACCTCCCACAGAGCCAAATACCAACAGAAAGACAATCAGACTGCGCAGCAGACAATTATAGATAATATGCCCGTTATCCATAACCGGCTGTTGCAGATAGATTCCCTTTGCCAAAAGTACATCTTCATTATGTTCTGTCTTTTTCTTTTTTTTCCCAAACATACCTTTTCTCCAATATCAATAACTACGCAGCTCTGCCAATGCCTGCCCTTCGCCGTAAATCACATTTTCCCCATTCTCTTTTCCCGTCCCACAGCCTATATATAAATAGGTTCCGCCGGAAGGGTTCTGCCGTAAAAACATATCCTCCACGCTTCCCTGCTCCCGGTAGCTCTTGTCATACAATAACAGCTCCATCCACTGTTCCCGCTCTACTGCATTCCCAATGTAACAATCCCGGATTTGCCCCAGATTTACACTGTAATAATACACCGTAAAGGGCAGATTCTGCGATACAAATGCCCCGGTGATACTGTCTGCCAGCTCCAAAACAGATTCTAAACACATATCATCGTCATTCATCAGCTCTACCAATACATTCAGCTGCATCGCTGACACGCTGATTCGTTCCTTTACCATCAGCTCATCCTTTTTAACAGATAATTTCCAATGGATATTCTGCAGCTTATCCCCGGGAATATATTCCCGGATGCCGCTTATCTCGGAAAAATCATAGCCCTTTTCCCTGCTCTCCATGGCCTCCGTCACACCCCTGATATACATGACACCTGCTTCCTGGCTGCGTTCCTTGCCATCCGGAAAAACCAGGCATTCCTTCTCTTCCCCCAGGGGAATTAAAACCTCATAAATTCCAATCAAATCCACAAGACGGATGCTTTGAGCCTCTACACAAAGTCTTCCACAATAATCCATAACCACCGGATACTTTACCTCCGTATCTCTTTTTGCCCGGATAGGAACATTCAGGTAATGGATTCCCTCCTCTCCATAAAACCGGTTTGCAATTTTAAGCTGAAGGGTTGCATTGACCAGAGGAAACTGCGTCGGATTTTTCAAAAGAAACCGTACATAGAACGGAGAGCCTTTTTTCATTGCCTCCTCCGGCATCATAATCCGGAGCTGCAGGGACTGCTTTACCCTCCACACTCCATATACAGAATAAAAGGGAAACAATACCAGTCCCACCAGTAACAGCAGATTGATATAGCTGTGAAACGCAAACATAACAAACACATTCAGTGCTATAATCACCAGATATCTTATGATATTGCGAATCCGTTTCATCCACTTATCCTCCCGCCAAAAAATCGTCTCAAACTTTCTTTTACCTCAATTCCGTTAGGTTCTCGGCACCTTTACACCTACAAATAATTCATTTAATGCATCCTCAACACTTTTTCCCTCGGCTCTCGCCTTAGTGCTAAGCTTTACCCTGTGTCCTAACACATCATAGAAAACATTGCGTATATCCTCCGGTGTAACATAATCCCTTCCATGCAGGACTGCCATTGCCTTTGCCATCCGCAGCAGGGAAATACTGCCTCTCGGACTTGCCCCCATGGAAAATAATGGATTGGTTCTCGTCCCCTCCACCAGCGTCACAATGTATTCGTAAATAGAATCATGTACATACATATCATTGGTCTTATCCCTAAGCGCCGCAAATTCCTCCACCGTAATGGCATTTTGCAGCAGGGATACAGGTTTCTTTGCATTTTCCTTTAAAATATCCACAGCGGCATCATGCTCCGGATATCCCATAGAAAGACATACCATAAAACGGTCCAGCTGTGATTCCGGAAGCATCTGTGTACCGGAAGAGCCTAATGGATTCTCTGTGGCAATAACCGTAAACGGCTCCGGAAGCGGTCTTGTGACACCATCCACTGTAACATTTCCTTCCTCCATCACCTCCAGCAGTGCAGACTGGGTCTTCGGTGAGGTACGGTTAATCTCATCTGCCAGAAAGAGATTGCAGTATACAGCCCCCTGCTGGTACTCAAAGGTCTTTTTATCCTGATTGTACATGGAAAATCCCACAATATCACTGGGAAGTACATCCGGCGTAAATTGGACACGCTTATAGCTTAAGGACATGGATTTTGCAATGGACATTGCCAGTGTGGTCTTGCCAACCCCCGGAATATCCTCCAACAGAACATGTCCGCCTGCCAGCATGGCGGCAAGGACTTTTTCCACAACCTCGTCCTTTCCCTTTACAGCTTTCTTAATCTCATCCTTTACCTGTAACATTTTATTTTCCATATACCTAATCCCTTTCTATATTCTCACCACACCTGGCACCATTGCATATATAATTACATGCGCGTGTGCCGGTTCACGTATTTTGCCTTGTACTTGGAGTACACAATTGTCTGGTCCTTGTATAAGCTGTAATACCCGGAAGCTGCATAGCTGATGGATACCGCTATCAGATAATATGCTACCCCCTCAAACCCGAATAATTCAAATGCAATCAAAATGGAGGTAATCGGACAGTTGGTCACGCCGCAAAATACTGCCACCATTCCCGCTGCTGCACACAGGGAAGGGGATAATCCAAACAGCTGTCCCATAATACAGCCAAAGGAGGCTCCAATGCAGAAGGAAGGCACTATCTCTCCACCCTTAAAGCCTGCCCTCATGGTTATAACCGTCAGCAGCATCTTCCAGAAAAATGCAAAGGTGTCGGTCTCCCCATGCTCAATGGCATCTGTAATAATTTCAATTCCGGCTCCCATATATTCCGTCCACCTGTAACCGATAGCCCTTAAAAGTAGTAACAGCAGAATAATGGTAACACCTGCCACTGCCACCCTGACATATTTGTTCTTTAATTCCTTATGAAAAAATACGCCTGTCTGCCTCAGGGTAACACAGAATACAACGCTGACGGCGGCACAAAGAATGGCAATTACACCCATTTTAATACCGTTCACCATCGTAATCTCCGGAATGTCTGACACATGAAAGACCTCCGGATGAATGCCGAGACCTGTGGCAAATTTTGTGGCAATCAATGCCGATACCACACATGGCATCAGGGCTGTATAATACATTACTCCGACACTGACAACCTCCAGGGCAAATATGGCAGCTGCCATAGGGGTTCCAAACAGGGCTGAAAAGGCGGCACTCATACCGCACATTACCATTACATGCATGTCCTCTTCATCCAGCTTCAGCCAACGTCCCAGCTGGTTTCCAATACTTCCGCCCAGCTGAATGGCTGCGCCCTCCCGTCCGGCAGAGCCTCCCACCAGATGCGTCAATGCTGTAGACACAAAAATCAGCGGTGCAGAGCGGAACGGCACCTCATCTCTTGCGCGTACCGTAGAAAACACCTGATTCGTCCCGCCGTCATCCCTGCCGATTTTTTTATACAAAAATACAATAACCATACCGGCAAAAGGCAGAAACAAAAGCACCCACAGATGATTTTCCCGGAAAGCCGTCACCTCTGTCAAAACAAAGGAAAACAGGCTGCTGACCCCTCCGACTACATATCCTGTTAAAAATGCCAGCAGCAGCCATTTAACAAGGCTCACTGCATCCTGCTTAAATCTTCGATAATAATACTGAAACAGTACATACCCGTGATGTTCATGATTCGAGCCTGACATACTGTTCTTCCTCCCCTTAATCTATATTGTACTATTTAAAGTTAACTTTAAGTCAATAACCTAACTTAATCCTTCACACATTTATCACATTTTAATCTTAAAAATTACTGCCGTTCCAGCCCCAGTTGGCAACCGCCTCATACTTAACATAAATAGCATCTGGCGCAATGCCAAGCACTTCATTAAAAATCTTTGTAATTTTTGCCGTCAGCGCATCAAATGCAGACGGGTTTTCCTTCCCGTATACCTTCACCTCAATAAATGCGGTTGGCTGGCTGTTGTCCCCTCTGAAATACAGGTGACAGTTATCCTCAAAGCCCGTCATAAGCCAGGCTTCGCTTTTTCCCGGAATCAGGGCAATTGCCTGCCCTAACCTTGTCTTTAATTCCTCTTCCTTTTCCTGGCTGATTGAAACACTTACTTTTGAATTAATAAATGGCATTTTTATTCCCTCCTGCTATTTTAAAATCTGAAAACTTCCCTTTGTTTTCCTGTCAATATCATACATTATATTGTAACCGTTTTGCCAGATAATGTCTATATTCCGGGGATAAATTCTCTTTAAAAAGAAAAACCGGATTCCCACTTCAAGCCGTCTGACCTGCTTCAATATGGGAACCCGGTTCCATTATGTCATTCCTTTACTGCCTGTGGCAGATATTAAATTAATGATTTATAAAGCTCTGTGATTTCCTCTACGCTGGTATCTCTTGGATTACCCGGACGGCAGGCATCATCAAATGCAGACTGTGCCAGGAACGGAATATCCTCTTCCTTGACAATCTCCTTCAAATCAGCAGGAATTCCCACATCAATCGAAAGCTGTTTTACTGCATCAATTGCCGCTTTTCTCGCATCCTCAAGGGACATGGTGTCCACGCCTTCTACTCCCATTGCCTTTGCAATGTCACGGTATTTCTCACCTGTCGCAGGTGCATTGTACTCCATAACCGTAGGAAGAATAATGGCATTTGCCACACCGTGAGGTGTATCGTATAAGGCTCCCAGCGGATGTGCCATGGAATGCACAATTCCGAGTCCCACATTGGAGAATCCCATTCCCGCAACATACTGACCAAGTGCCATGCCTTCTCTGCCCTCCGGCGTATTATCCACTGCACCTCTTAAATTCTTTGCAATAATCTCAATTGCCTTAATATGGAACATATCTGACATTTCCCATGCACCCTTTGTAATATAACCCTCAATGGCATGTGTCAGTGCATCCATACCGGTTGCCGCCGTAAGTCCCTTTGGCATGGAGCTCATCATATCTGGGTCCACCACTGCAACCACAGGGATATCGTGTACATCCACACAAACCATCTTACGGTTCTTCTCCGCATCCGTAATTACATAATTAATTGTAACCTCTGCCGCAGTACCGGCAGTAGTCGGAACTGCAATAATCGGAACACATTTATTTTTGGTAGGAGCAACGCCCTCTAAGCTTCTCACATCTGCAAATTCCGGATTCTTAATGATAATTCCAATTGCCTTTGCCGTATCCATGGAAGAGCCTCCACCAATGGCAACAATACAGTCGGCACCGGAAGCCTTAAATGCTGCTACACCGGTTTGTACATTTTCAATGGTTGGATTCGGCTTAATATTTGAATAAATCTCATATGCAATGGACGCCTTATCCAGTACATCCGTCACCTTTTTTGTAACCCCAAACTTAATCAAATCCGGGTCTGAGCACACAAATGCTTTTGCAAATCCTCTTCCCAGAATCTCATCTGCAATGGCACTGATTGCGCCTGCTCCGTGGTAGCTTGTCTCATTCAATACAAATCTGTTTACCATAAAATACCTCCACTATTTTATTATTTATATAAGGGTTATCCCTGACACACATTCGCAAGCCAGGGAGCCCTTTACATACAAAAGCCTCCGCCCACAACGTATGTAGTCCACACAATCACTTCATCGCCGCATCAATATAAGCAATCAGGGTATCCAGCGTATTGTCAATTCCCAGAGTGGAGCTGTTAATACAGATATCATAGCTTCTGGAATCGCCCCACTTCCCATCTGCATAAAAATTGTGATATGTCTTTCTCATTTTATCTGCTTTTTTCATTTTATTATAGGCTGCCTTTTCATCCAGCCCATACTTTTCCATGACACGCTGCTTTTTCACTTCCCTGTCTCCCAGGATAAAAATACTGATTAAATTAGGATTATCCCGGAGCACATATTCTGCACATCTTCCCACAATGACAAAGGATTCTTTTTCCTTGTCGCCCTTTGCACGGATAAAATCAAAGATATGGTTTGCCACCGTCTGTTCCAGCGGCAGATAGCTTCCATCCATAGCCACCGGATAAAAAATCGGATTCACCGGTTTCTCGTCAAAGTACTTTGCCACATCTGCACTAATGGAACCCTTTTCCTCCACATGGTCAAAAATCTCTTTGTCATAGAGCGGAATATTATAATGCTTTGCCAGACGTTCTGCAATCTCATGACCGCCACTGCCAAACTCCCTGCCAACCGAAATAATAATCTGCTTACCCATAATATCTACCCTCTTTCTGTCGGACTCCCTACGGCTCCCTTTGATGTTTCCAGTATACCATTTTCCGTCTGAAATTTAAAGTTATTTTTACATAATTTTCTGATTATTTCATCCTATTATCTGATTTATTCAGTAAAAAACTTATAAATGCCGGTGTGATTCCTGTTTCTGTCACACCGGCATTTCGTGTTACATTATTTACATATCTTCTTACACTCCATATAGTAGCGCTTCTCATTGGCTTCTCCCATGGAAAAGGTCTTCCTCGGCAGGACTCCATCCTTTATTACACCGATAAACAAATCCTCCTTTAACACCTCCGGAAGAAGGATACCCACATTCCTTTCCTGTGTTCCGAGACATTCCACCACATCCATTCCGTGAATGTAATCGATTCTGCTTTCACCATGTCCAGCCAGAAAATCGTCCAAAAATGACTGGATAGTCGCCACAGCGATTCCCCACCTGGGATTTAATACCTTTAAGGTTTTCCTGCCTCCCGGACTGCAGATTGTAAAGCTATGTACCACGTCACCATTTGCATCCGGCTTTGCCTCTCCACCTGCTTTTGCCGGATGTGTTTCCTCTATTATGAGCCTGCAGCCCTGCTCCTGATAGTACTTTTCTGCCGCACCAAGCAGCTCCTCCTCCTCAACATTGAAAACCACCCTGTGAATCGGCTCTATCTCCAGGCTTTTATCATGTATATTTACAACCTCACAGAGGCAAAATCTTGCAGGATGGTTCTTCCTCTCTTCCTCTGTTAAGTCCTTTTTTATGTTCTCCCATGCCGCCTTAGCCGTTGCCATGGAATGGTTGCCATCTCCTACTGCAAAATTGAGAAGAGGGTAATCCTCCTTTAAATGATATCTTTCACGAAATGCTTCCGGCTCCGCAAGCTGTTCTATTTTCCGCATGATATCATCTGTAGCCTTTCCCTCCGGAATCAGCCAGCCTGAAATATGCCCGCCCTTTTGCATTAATTCGGTGCTATAGATTTGCTGATACTGGTTTTTCGCTGCCATTAACGGCTCAATAACCGTACAATCCGGGTCGTCAATTAACAGCATAATATGCGGAAGCTCCACTGCCGCCGTCTGTCTCACCCGAAGGCGTGGCGGAATCCGCTCCTCCACAGTCATCTCGGTAGGACGGACCATGGAATGTGTTCCTTTCCTGTACGCATATGTTTCCAAATCAATCTCAACCACCAGACCGCATCTGGAATATTTCTTACCAAAGCTGCGTTCCACCAGCATAAAGCCCTTTGGCAGCTCCTGTAGCGTTCCATCTGCCAGATACTTCTCCATCGTCTGGTGTATCTTCGTAACCCGCTCTGCCTCATCGTCTCCCTCCAGATATACCTCCGGCAAAATCAGACGCAGGGCGGACACCGCAGTTCCCACTATCTCCTCTGTCTCTCTCCAGTATTCCGGCTGGGATGTGTACTGGTCACATGCGATAACGGACCATTTATACAAGTCCGTCCCTTCCCCTGGCATCATAATCTGTGGTACCCGTAAACAATTCATCACGTAATCTCCTTTTCCACTTCCCGTTTCCATATTTCCATGAGTCTTTCCAGCGAAAATGCCGCATTAGCAGGACTGGTAGAAGGAAGCTCCGTTATGGGCAGACCAATCCCGGCATCCTGATATTTCCGGTATAGCTTTGCGGATGTCTTACCATTTGCAAACACTGCCCTTATTCCGGAATTTTCAACAATGCCTGTTATGTCTGCCGGCACTACATTGCGGATGCTGCTGTCACTGGAACCAATAATATCACAGCTCTCTATCACATCATAAATGGCAATCCGATTTCTCAAAAGCATATTTTTCTTTTCCTCTACAGACTGTGGCAGCTGTTCTTCCAAAATCCCTGACAACACCTTCCAAAACCGGTTGTGGGGATGTCCATAGTAAAACCCCATCTCCCTGGACTTTATAGAGGGAAAGCTGCCCAAAATCAGGATTCTTGAATGTTCATCATAAACCGGTTCAAACGGCTGTATAACATGCTGATATCCGCCCACTGCTTTTACCCGTCCTTCCGCTGCAAATTACCCGTCATACTTCCGGGTTCTTTCAGGTTATCCTCCTGTTTCCCTGCTGCATATCATACCATACACTGAAATGTGAACGCAAGGAAAACACATTTGCTTTGTGGGATAAAATATCCTCTACCCTTGCCCATTCACAAGTCTGAACAAATCCTGTGTATGGATTGGCTTTGCCACACATCCATTCATGCCACATTCCTCTGCTCTTCTTCCGTCCGTCTCATATACACCGGCGGTACAGGCATAAATCCGGACTGTACCCGCATCCTCTCTTTCCAATGCCCGGATTGTCTTCGCCGTTTCATATCCGTCCATTACGGGCATTTTAAGGTCCATTAAAATGATATCTATTTCACCGGGTTCTGAACTTTGAAACCTCTCCAAAACCTCTTTTCCGTTTTCAGCCCAGGACACATGATGTCCTCCTCTTTTCAAAATTCCCATCAAAATTTCTGCATTCAGCCGGTCATCCTCCGCCACTAAAATATTCTTTTTCTCCAGTACCGTTCCTTCCAGTTCTGCCTCTTCCCGGAATAAGTCTTCCAATCCATTCTCACATATCCGTGCAGGCAGAATAACGGTAAAACAGCTTCCCGCTCCCATTTTGCCGGCTGCCTGGATATCGCCGCCCATTTCCTTCATCAAACGGTAACTGATTGCCATTCCAAGTCCTGTTCCATGAGGATTATGCTTTATATTCCGCTTTTCCTGGGTATAGAAATCAAAGGTGCGCCCGATAAATTCCTCACCTATTCCACATCCGTTATCTGAAATCCGGAAAATTGTGGTTATCATCTGCTCTCCTGTCATTTCCTGAGTTACGTCAATCTGTATTTTCCCATTTTCCGGAGTAAATTTCACTGCATTTTCAACAATATTCACCAAAACCTGTTTTATCCGTACCCCATCCCCTATAATGCAGGGACATTTCCAGTCTGCCCCAATCTGATAATTAATGTTTTTTGCCAGTATACGCTTCCTCATGATAATTTCAACAGTACGAAGCAGCTGTTCCAAAGACAAGGGTGCTTTATCCAGAACCATATTTTTCTGTTCAAGCTTCGCCATATCCAGCATATTATCTGTCAACAACACCAGATAATCCAATATTTCTTGGGATTCCTGTATGTATTTTCCCAGTGCTTCCCTGTCCTCCATGTCATACCGCATTAACTGATTCAATCCGGCAAGACTATTTAACGGTGTACGGATTTCATGGCTTATTTCTGTCAGAAATTCTTGTTTCTTTGACATCGTATATTACTCCTATTTTCCTCATATTATAACAGCGGGATACTACACATTATATTAAATTATATAAACGAATTTTGTTAAAATATCAATAATTATTTGTTTTTATGTTTTATCTGTAAACATTTTAATAGAAAAATTTGATTTCCAGCCTTATTTTTTCTCTCTTTCCTCTTGCAAAATTCCACTAAAGCTTCTATAATAATCTTGTTATTTGCAGATATGGTTCATCGGTAGAACGCTAGCTTCCCAAGCTGGAAAGGGGGGTTCGACTCCCCTTATCTGCTTATTATGAAAACGAAAAGAAATCCGCCAGCCCCAGTTAAATCAAGGGCTGGCGGATTTTCTGCTTTTTGCCAAGACAGTAAAAATATGCTATAAAAGTACAGTTTATGCAACACAATGCAACACGAAAATCGCAATATATTTTGTAGACCTATTCTAATGAAGTTGCGTATGCGAAAATCTGTTTAAAAATTTCAAATGCTTCATTAACATCATCTTCTGTTTTTAATGCTTCTGAATCACTGCAAGAAAGATTGTGTCTACATTTAAACAATTGCAGTGCCATATCTCTGCAATTTGCAAATAACGGATTGTATTTTACACAACACCATCCAGTACTTTGTTCCTCGTAATACCCCTTACTAGTTTTAAGTTAGATATTAAGCATAAAATCAAACTTTTTTTGAAAAAAATCGAAAAATATTTAGCTTTAAGCTTGACGCTTATTTTATATAGATATATAATACAAGCATATCGATATCACAAAAAGGAGTGGTAATATGGCTGAGCAAACACTACGTGAAATATTTGCTAAACAATTAAATTATCACATGAAGCATGCCGGAAAAACACAAGCAGATTTATGCAAATTTATGAATGTTTCATCTGCTACCGCATCAGATTGGTGTAACGCAAATAAAATGCCAAGAGCTGACAAAATACAATCTATTGCTAAATGGCTAGGTGTGGAAATTGGTGATTTAATGGAAGAATCAACAGAAGAAAATTACTACTATAATACTGAAATAAGAGAAATAGCAGAAGAGATATACAAAAAAGATAGGATTCTTTTCGATGCTTACAGAAGTTCATCTAAAGATAGATTAATTGCGTATGCAAAAAAACTTGAAGAATTGCGAAAAATGGAAGAAGGAGATGTGTAATTGTATTTAAATGGTATTTTTGTAAATATTATCAAATCTTTGACACAGACCACCCTAGAATAAACCAATCTACAACGGATATTGTTGTTCATAATAACATATTTAACCGGGTAGCCGGGGGACGTGTTCCATCCGTTCCGAGCCTTACGGAAGGGGTGGTGCTTATGAGTACATACGAAGAATTCATGACCATATTAACAGTGGCACTGCTAATCGTCTCCATTCTGAACATGAAAAATAAGAAATAGCCGTCCTGCTCTCTGGTAAAGTTTAGGACAGCTACTTCTTAGCTTAATAAATTCGCCGGGTCGGGTGAAGCACCTCACCTTCCGACTACCTTGTTAAGTATATTATAGCAAAATATACGAAAATGTCAATTTGAAATCAGGCTTGAGTTTCCGCAGTTTTATCCACACTCCCCTAATTTTACCAGTATTATTATTAACAACTTTGAAAAAAGTCCAAAATATAAGGAATCTTCTTC
>UQXF01000013.1 GCA_900544905.1 uncultured Clostridium sp. | reverse complement strand
GTCCTATACAGGGTAAAACAGGAAATGGAGAAGTGGAATGGAAGAAAAAATGCAATTTGCAGTTTTGATTGACGCTGAAAATGTAAGTGCGAGATATGCGTCCATCATTTTTAATGAAATAGGGAAGTATGGATATGCGTCATGCCGCAGAATATACGGCAACTGGTCAAAGGAAAGCGGATGGAAGGAATCGGTTTTGCTGGAATATTCCATTATCCCGATTCACCAGATATCCTATACGGTGGGGAAAAACAGTACAGACATGGCAATGGTGATTGATGCCATGGATTTGCTCTATCAGAATAAGGTGGACGGCTTTTGTCTGGTTACCAGCGACAGTGACTTTACAAGGCTTGCCATGCGGCTTCGGGAGGAAAATAAATATGTGGTTGGAATGGGGGAATCCAAGACGCCTCTGTCCCTGACCAGAGCCTGTAACCGTTTTATCCATCTGAACCTGATTGACGAGTCGGAAAAGGAAAATAATGAGACGAATGCCAGCCAGAATGATGGTAATCCAAATTATGTTACCAGCATAGAGGATTTGGAAAAATCTATTTTATCCATGATAAATGAATCCAGCAAAGGCAGGATGGAGCTTGGTGCCATAGGAAGCCGCTTAAGCAAGCAGTATCCTGATTTTGACGTCAGAAACTACGGATATTCAAAGCTCAGCGTATTTATAAAAGAGGAAATGCAGGGCTTCCAGATTACCCATGAGGGGAATCATAATTTTGCCAGCAAGAACGGGCAGCTGGAACGGGAAGAAATCCGGAATGAGGTTATTGAAATCATCAGGAAAAACAAGGGAACGGTTGATAATCTGTCCATTATAAACAATGAGCTGAAAACCCGGCATAAGGGCTTTGATTTGCACGATTACGGCTACAGCAGGATTTCCAGCTTCCTGCGAAGCATTGACGGGCTGGTCGTTGAGAAGAACTGTGTCAAATTAAAGAAGAAGCGGTAAAGGACAGAAGCGCTTGTATATCAGCAGTATAATTTATTTCGTACAAAATATGGTATTTTATGAAAAAATATGATAATATACTAACGATTATGTGTAGATTTATAAGGAGATTATACTATGGCAGGCAGAATCGCATACGTTGAGCGGAAAACAAACGAGACGGATATTAAGCTGGAGCTGCATATAGATGGTTCCGGACAGACAAAGATAGATACTGGCATTGGCTTTTTTGACCATATGTTAAATTCTTTTGCCAGACATGGCTTTTTTGATTTAAAACTGCTGGTAAAGGGGGATTTGTATGTGGATTCCCATCACACCATTGAAGATACCGGCATTGTTCTTGGGGAAGCTATCAAGAAAGCTATTGGAGATAAAAAGGGAATTAAGCGGTATGGACAGCGGATACTTCCCATGGACGAGACTCTGGTGCTGTGTGCGCTGGATTTGTCCGGCAGACCGTATTTTTCCTATGATATGAATTTAACAGTGAATCAGGTGGGATACTTTGATACAGAGATGGTAAGGGAATTCTTTTATGCAGTCTCCTATGCTGCCGGCATGAATCTTCATTTAAAGCAGTTAGACGGAAGCAACAACCATCATATTATCGAAGCAGCCTTTAAGGCGTTTGCAAAGGCTTTGGACGAGGCAACCCAGATTGACTCCAGAATGAAGGATGCGGTTCTCTCTACCAAGGGAACACTTTAGGAGGAAGTGACGATGGTTCAGAATACGGAAGAACAATTTACAGCGCAAAGCTTTGAGAGCAGTTTAGATTTTGACAGCTTCAAATTAGATGATAAGGGATTGATTCCGTGCATTACACAGGACTACCAGACAAATGAGGTTCTGATGATGGCATACATGAATAAAGAGTCTTTTTATAAGACGTTAGAGACAGGCTATATGACCTATTTTTCCAGAAGCCGTCAGAAGCTTTGGAAAAAGGGGGAGGAAAGTGGTCATTTACAGTATGTAAAGGAGCTTATTATCGACTGTGATAAGGATACCCTTTTGGCTAAGGTTGCACAGATTGGAGCCGCCTGCCACACAGGGAATCCAACCTGTTTCTTTACATCGCTTACAAAAAAGCAGTAAAAGAAGAAACAATTATAATAAGTATCAAAAATTCAACGGAGGTATGATTATGGATTTATTAGCAGGTGAATTTTTAACCTATTTATTCAAGTATATTATACTTGGTGTGATTGCAGTTGCAGGAGTGCTTTGCGGTGCAAAGTATAAAAAGAATAAGCTTGCAAAAAGTGCGGCAGCCCAAGAGGAACCGCAGGCAGAGGAATAAATAGAACGTTGATAAGTGAGGACAAGGTTGTGAAGAAATACGGTTTAAACGAACTTAGAAAAATGTATCTGGAATTTTTTGAAAGCAAAGGACATCTTAAGATGAACAGCTTTTCATTGGTTCCGCATAATGATAATTCATTGCTGTTGATTAATGCAGGTATGGCACCCCTTAAGCCATATTTTACAGGGCAGGAGATTCCGCCGAGAAAAAGAGTTACCACCTGCCAGAAATGCATCCGTACCGGCGATATTGAAAATGTAGGTAAAACAGCCCGTCACGGTACATTTTTTGAGATGCTGGGTAATTTCTCGTTTGGCGATTATTTTAAGAAAGAGGCAATTTCCTGGTCCTGGGAATTTCTTACCGAGGTGCTGGAAATGGATTCTGACCGTCTTTATCCATCTGTGTATGAGGAGGATGATGAGGCGTTTGATATATGGAATAATATGATTGGTATTCCGAAGGAGAGAATCTTCCGCTTTGGCAAGGAGGATAACTTCTGGGAGCACGGCTCCGGTCCCTGTGGTCCATGCTCTGAGATTTATTATGACCGTGGGGAAAAGTATGGCTGCGGTAAGCCGGACTGTACGGTAGGCTGTGACTGTGACCGTTATATGGAAATCTGGAACAACGTATTTACCCAGTTTGACAATGACGGACATGGCAACTACACAGAATTAGAGAATAAGAACATTGATACCGGTATGGGTCTGGAGCGTCTGGCATCCGTTGTACAGGATGTGGATTCCATTTTTGATGTAGACACCATTGAGGCACTGCGCAATAAGGTATGTGAATTTGCGAAAACCACTTATCATACAGATGAGAATAAGGATGTATCCATCCGGCTGATTACCGACCATATTCGTTCCGCTACCTTTATGATTTCTGATGGAATCATGCCGTCTAACGAGGGAAGAGGCTATGTGCTCCGGCGTTTAATCCGCCGTGCGGCAAGACACGGACGTCTGCTGGGTATTGACGGAACCTTCCTTGCAAGGCTCAGTGAAACCGTAATCGAGGGCTCGAAGGACGGATATCCGGAGTTGGAGGAGAAGAAGGAGTTTATCTTCCGTGTGTTAACCCAGGAGGAGAACCAGTTTAATAAAACCATTGACCAGGGGCTTGCCATTCTTACAGAAATGGAAGAGGAGCTTGCAAAGAAGGAAGAAAAGACCTTGTCCGGGGCAGATGTATTTAAGCTGTATGATACCTATGGTTTCCCAGTGGATTTGACAAAAGAAATTTTGGAGGAAAAGGGATACAGCATCGATGAAGCCGGATTTAAGGCATGTATGGAGGAGCAGCGTGTGAAGGCGCGTACTGCCCGCAAGGTAACCAACTATATGGGGGCTGACGCAACGGTATATGATGAAATCGACCCATCCATTACAACGGAATTTGTCGGTTATGACAATGACAGCTATACCTCTAAGATTACAGTGCTTACAACGGATTCTGTTGTGGAAGCCGTTGCAGAAGGGGATGAAGCCACCCTGTTTGTGGAAAAGACTCCGTTTTATGCCACCATGGGTGGACAGCAGGGAGATACCGGTGTGATTACAACAGACACCGCTGAATTTGTAGTAAAGGATACCATTAAGCTGAAAGGCGGCAAATACGGTCACATCGGAACCGTGACAAAGGGAATGTTCAAGACCGGTGACCTGGTTACCCTTCAGATTAATACGGCAGAAAGACTGGATACCTGTAAGAACCACAGTGCGACCCATCTTTTGCAGAAAGCGCTTAAAATGGTGCTTGGCAATCATGTGGAGCAGAAGGGCTCCCTAGTGACACCGGACCGCCTGCGTTTTGACTTTTCACATTTTTCTCCGATGACGGAAGAGGAAATCAGCAGGGTGGAAGCCATTGTAAATGAGGAGATTGCAAAGGCATTACCGGTTAATATTGCGGAGATGCCGATTGAAGAGGCGAAGAAAACCGGCGCTATGGCATTGTTCGGTGAAAAATATGGTGATGTGGTAAGAGTTGTCAACATGTCCGATTTTTCTGTAGAACTCTGTGGTGGTACCCATGTTAAAAATACCAGTGCGATTACCACCTTTAAGATTGTTTCCGAATCCGGTGTAGCGGCAGGCGTAAGACGTATTGAAGCGCTGACCGGTGAGGGTGTGTTCCGCTACTACAGAGAAATTGAGGCGAAAATGGCGGAGGCTGCCCATTTATTAAAAGCCAGTCCGGACCAGTTATTGGATAAGCTTACCCATACGCTGGCACAGTTAAAAGAGCTTTCCTCTGAGAACGAATCCCTGAAGGCGAAGCTTGCAAATGAATCTCTGGGGGATGTAACCTCGGAAATGGTCTCTGTGGGTGAGTTCCATATCATTGCAACCGCTGTGGAGGGTGTGGATATGAACGGGCTCCGGGATTTGGGAGACCAGTTAAAGGCAAAGGTTTCAGAGGGTATCGTGGTGATTGCCTCTGCAAATGACGGCAAGGTAAACCTGATTGCCATGGCAACCGACGGAGCGGTTAAGAAGGGCGCCCATGCCGGTAATCTGATTAAAGAGATTGCACCACTTGTGGGCGGCGGCGGCGGCGGACGTCCGAATATGGCACAGGCTGGCGGCAAGAATCCTGCGGGAATCCAGGATGCCATTGCAAAGGCAAAGGAGGCTGCCAAAAATCAACTTGGATAAATTGTGTTGAAAAGGTATTGACGTATTGGAAATTTATGCTATAATCTTAGTTGTGTTTTAAATAACCCAAGGTTGTATGGCAGACACAATATGCAACTGAAGGGAGGTCGGGTGAGAGAATGTCAAATGTTGTAGTAAAAGAAAACGAGACTTTAGACAGCGCTCTTCGTCGTTTCAAGAGAAATTGTGCGAAGGCTGGTATTCAGCAGGAGATTCGTAAGAGAGAACATTACGAGAAGCCTAGCGTTAGACGTAAGAAAAAGTCAGAGGCAGCTAGAAAAAGAAAGTTCAAATAATATGAATTTATCAGGGTTACCGTTTATAAAAGCGGTAACCCTTTTTTCATATCATATCCTTCTCTTTTCGCACATATACTAAAGAGAGAACTTATTGGCAGGTGTATTTTTTGGAATTACCGGGAGATGTGATATATGGTGATGTTTTGCTGCGGCTTTCCGGAAACCGCGAAGCATTAATTGAAAATTATAAAGGAATTCTTTTATATACATCGGAGGAGGTTGTGATTGCCTGCAAAAAGGTTACACTTCGTATTTATGGATGTGATTTACACATACAATATTTTTCAGGCAGTGACATGAAAGTAACCGGTACTATCAACACAATAAGCTATCTATCGAATGGAGACATATGCTGTTAATTCTATTGCGCTATATTTTTGGATATGTAAAAGCCGAGGTATATGGGTTTGCCCCTGAACGTTTCATGAACCTGATTATCAAAAATGATGTTGTGATATGGGATGTGGAAAGTACAGAGCAGGGGTATATTTTTTATACCGGAAGAAAAAATCTCATGAAAATGAAGCCTTATCTGCAAAAAACAAATATGAAAATAAGGCTCCTGAAAAAATACGGACTTCCCTATTTTTTGAAACAGCACAAAAAAAGAGCTGCTTTTCTTGTGGGATTTCTTCTGTTCTGCGTTATGGTATATGTGCTGTCGCTTTTTATATGGGAGGTAAAGGTAACCGGAGAGGATAAACTGGTTGCAGACAGCCTGTTAAAGGTGATTGAAGAGCAATATGTTCCCCTTGGAACCGTAAAATCCAAAGTTGACTGCTCCAAGCTGGAAGAATCCCTGCGGAAGGATTTTGATGAAATTTCCTGGATTAGCTGTGAATTAAAGGGCACCAGCCTCACGGTATATTTAGAGGAGGGCATGGCGCCAAAGGTACAGACGGAGGATTCCAAAACCGGGGATTTGGTAGCGGCAAAGGATGCTGTACTAACGAAAATGATTACCAGACAGGGAACTCCGGTGGTGAAGGTAAAGGATACTGTAAAAAAAGGAGATATTCTTATCTCAGGCACGATATATATTTATGATGATAATAATGAGGTTATGGAGACCAGCTATGTTGCAGCGGACGGGGATGTATACGGAAAAACCACGGAGGAATATGAGGATTATGTGGATTTAAAATATTACAAAAAGATATATCAGGGGAAAGCGAAAACACATATAACATTCTATTTTTTGGATTACTGCCTTACCCCTTACATTCCCAAAATGGATGCTGAAAATTATGACAGCTATACGCAGATACACAAGGCGCGGATTTTTGATAATTTTTATCTTCCCTTTGGGTATAAAACCGTTAAGCGCACAGCATATACCTTAGAACAGCAGGAATACACGGAGGAAGAGGCGAAGAAGCTGCTGGAAACCAGGCTTTCAAAAAAATTAAAGGGTTTTGAGGAAAAAGGGGTAGAAATCATAGAAAATAATGTTAAAATAAAAAAGAGTAATGGTAAAATGATTGCATATGGGAATATTATAAAGAATGAGCCCATTGCCATATTACAATCCTCCTCCGGCAATATTCCGGAGGAAATAAAGGAGTAACAGACAGGAGATATAAATGAGTACCTACGAAGAGAGTATTACCATTCCGGCAGACAGCGCTGCCAATGTGTTTGGGGAATTTGACAGTCATATCAAAAGAATAGAAAAAACAATGCACGTTACCATGATTATGCGTAATGACCAGTTAAAAATTATGGGTGCGGAGAACTCTGTCAAAAAGACCATCGAAATTCTGAAATCATTGATTGCCCTTGCCGGACGTGGCAACCAGATTACAGAGCAGAATGTTAATTACGCCCTGTCGCTGTCCGCTGAAAACCAGACAGAAGCAGTAGTGGAATTAGACAAGGATATTGTGTGCCATACCATTAGTGGAAAACCGGTAAAGGCAAAGACCATTGGACAGAAGCAGTATTTAAATGCCATTGATAAACACATGATTGTGTTTGGGGTTGGACCGGCAGGCACCGGAAAAACCTATCTTGCCATGGCAAAGGCGATTACTGCTTTTAAAAATAATGAAATCAACCGCATTATTCTCACCAGACCGGCCATTGAGGCGGGAGAAAAACTGGGTTTTCTGCCCGGTGATTTGCAGAGCAAGGTAGACCCTTATCTAAGACCTCTGTATGATGCATTATATGAGATTATGGGAGCTGACAGCTTTCTGAAGAACATGGAAAAGGGATTAATTGAGGTTGCACCCTTAGCCTACATGCGTGGACGGACGCTTGACAATGCGTTTATTGTGTTGGATGAGGCGCAAAATACGACCCCTGCCCAGATGAAAATGTTTCTTACCCGTATCGGCTTTGGCTCCAAGGCAATTATAACAGGCGATTTGTCACAGAAGGATATCCCGAAGGATGCCACAAGCGGTCTGGATGTTGCGTTAAGAGTTCTTAAGAACGTGGAGGATATTTCTGTATGTCATCTCACCAGCCAGGATGTCGTAAGACATCCTCTCGTCCAGCGGATTGTGAAAGCTTATGATGATTATGAAACCAGACATACAAAAAAGGGCAGTCGTCCATAAATATTGTGGGGACAGCTTGATTTCTTAGCATATATCGTATATAATAAGCGAGTATATATGGAAAGTAAAATATTAACTTCCGGTTTGACAGGTATTGTGATAGAAAGGTAAAAATACAAGAGATTATGACCGTTTTATTAGAAAAGGAATGTATCCATCCGTTAGAGCTTGACTATGAAAAAATTGCAGAAGAAGTGGTATCCGCAGTGCTGGATTATCTGGAGTGTCCATATGAGTGTGAGGTTAATATTCTGCTTACGGATAATCCGGGAATTCAGGAGACAAATCTTCGGATGCGCAATATTGATGCGCCAACAGATGTACTTTCCTTTCCTTCAATCGAATTTGAAAAAGAGGGCGACTTTTCAATTGTAGAGCAGGATGTAGCATCTTATTTCAATGCGGATTCCGGAGAGCTTATACTGGGAGACATTATGATTTCCCTGGACAAGGTGGCAGAACAGGCAGCGGCATATAACCATAGCGAAAAAAGGGAATATGCATTTTTGATTGCCCACAGTATGCTGCATTTATCCGGTTATGACCATATGGAGGAGGATGAGCGCAGCCGCATGGAGCAGCTGCAGGAGGATATTTTACAGAACATAGGATATACTAGGGATAGTATACAGTAGGAGAGAAACATTTATCGGGATAAATGCTTCTTTCCCAGGAGAACAACGGACTTTGTCCGTGATATAAGCAAGGAGGATGAGAATGAAAAAGCGATTACTTTTACTGACAATATTGGGCATTACAGCCCTTGGGTTATCAGGGTGTGGAAAAAAAGAAGAGGAACCGGCAACTACGGAGGCTGTAACCACCACAGAGGAGGCGTCCACGGAGGATTCTCATGCCGGAATGAATTATAATGAGTTGACCGGAGAGTGGTCAGCGGACTATGTAAGCAAACGGCCGGTTGCCTGTATGATTAACAATCTGAAGGAAGCTTTGCCGTCATCCAGTACCAAAAAGGCAGATATCATATATGAATGTATGGTTGAGGGCGGTATTACAAGAATCATGCCGATTTTTTCTGATTATGAGGACTTGGAAAAGCTGGGCTCAGTGCGAAGTGCAAGACATTATTTCATTGAGATTGCAAATGAATACGATGCGCTCTATGTACATTACGGACAGTCCAAGCCTGCAAAGGAATTGTTAGACAAAAATGTCATTGACAATATAAATGGTTTAACCTATGATGCAGGATTTTACAGGGACAGTGCCAGAGTGGCGCCTCATAATGCCTATACTACCGGTGAACGGATTGTAAAGGGCGTTGAGGACTTAGGCTATTCGGCTGATTATGAGGGAACCCATGAAAAAGTATTGTCCTTTAATGAAGAAGAAGCGGATTTGGAGAATGGTTCCGATGCCAAGATAATCCATATCAATTTCAGCAATTATTCAAAGCCATACTTTGTTTACAATGAGGAAAAGAAATTATATGACCGCTATGAATATGATGCGCCACAGGTGGATGACCAGGCTGCCGAGGATGATAATATTTTAGACTTTAAGAATGTTATTATTATGATTTCCCATTATGAATGCATCAACACGGAAAACGACTTGCAGGAGTTGACACAGGTTGGTGAGGGTAACGGTTATTATTGTACCAATGGCAAGTCCGTTCCGATAACATGGAAGAAGGATGCAAAAGGCGCTAAGACGAAATATTATACGGAGGACGGACAGGAGCTTTTGCTGAATCCTGGAAAGACATGGTTTTCTATCATTGGTGATGGTGAAAATGCAGGAGTTGCATTTGAATAATAGAGGGAGCAAAAGGGCTATATATTATATAGTCCTTTTTGACATATTATTTATATTTTAAAAGATGGAGTTGGATATGACAGATTCAGAATTGATGCAGGCTGCAAAGCAGGCATACGAGTATTCCTATGCACCCTATTCCGGTTTTAATGTGGGAGCAGCACTTCTCACAAAGGAGGGAAAGGTGTATACCGGATGCAATATTGAAAATGCTTCTTATGGCGCCACAAACTGTGCAGAACGGACAGCGATTTTTAAAGCTGTTTCCGAGGGTGAGCGCGAATTTGTAAAGCTTGCTGTTGCGGCTAAGAATGGCTCTACGGCATATCCCTGCGGCATTTGTTTACAGGTGATGCAGGAGTTTATGCCGGAAGCGGAAATTCTGTTAGAGCAGGATGATAAGCTTATAAGCTTTACCTTAAAGGAGCTTCTTCCCTTTGGATTTGTTTTGTAAGAAATGAGAGCCGGTATAAAAGCAAAGGTATAGTTTTTGGGTTCTTTGGTCATACTTTTCCTATAATTATTCATAGGAGGAGTTTATGAAGCGTAATATAATATTTGCAGTTTTGGCACTGTTGATTGGTGTATTAGCTGGAGCAGGTGTATATTTTTATGCATTCTTCTACCCAAAACAATATGTGAAAAATGAAAATGGGGATTATGTAAATGTAACGACTCCGACGGAGGAGACATTTCCTGTCAACAAGAATACGACATTTGAGATTGAATATTATTATCCGGATGAACAGAGAACCCTGACAGAACAGCTTGACAGTATACCGGTGCTGTTGGGATGCGATAAGGCTGGTGTAAATGAATATCTGGAAGAATATATGAAGCATCTTTCCTATGAAGACCGGGAAAACGGGCTGGTTTCCTATGAGCTGGTATCCTATAACGACAATCATATATCTCTCCGGAAAACATTTAAGAAGCAGGAATATAAGGGATATTACGCAAAATCTTTTAACGGAACCATTGTAATTTTAAACGGGGACAACAAAACGGTATATGAATATACCCAGATTACAATTAACAGCCTGCCGGAAGAATTACAGGACAAGGTTTTAGAGGGATATCCTTTGGAGAGTGAAGAGGATTTATACAATTTTCTTGAAAATTATTCTACTTAACGGAATAAGGAGCATATAGTGGTATTTGATATTATTATAATTGGCGCTGGCGCCTCCGGACTTGCTGCAGCTTTTCAGGCGGCAGGTTCTTCTGAAAAATTGAATATTCTGGTATTGGAAAAAGAGAAAATTCCCGGACGTAAGCTGAGTGCGGCGGGAAATGGAAAATGCAACCTCACAAACCGGCAGCTTGATGCTTCCTGTTACTACTCAAAAAGCAGAACTGTATTATCCGACTGGATAGATGGGCATTCCCATCAGGAAATTACTGCCTTCTTTGAACAGATGGGCATTCTCTTATATGAGACAGATGGATATTATTACCCAAAATCAAACCAGGGCAAACAGGTTACCGCCCTGCTCTGTGAAAAGTGTAAGCAGATGGGGGTACAGTTTTTATTTGAGAACAAGGTGATTAAGCTTCAATGGCAGCAAGACCATATTTGTGAAGTCACAGCTTCAGATAAGGAAAATACCGCAGTTGTATATAGAGCAAAAAATATCATTCTGGCTGCCGGCGGACTGGCTGCTCCAAAGCTGGGGGGCAGTGATGCCGGGTATCAGCTGTTGTCCGGACTTGGCATGAAGCTTCAGCCGATTTATCCGGCGCTAAGTCCGGTTTACATGGAGGATTCCCTGTTAAAGCTTGCAAAAGGAGTGCGTCTGGATGCGGTGGTTACATTAAAAAAACCGGATGGTACAGGCATTAAAGAAAAAGGCCAGGTACAGTTTAATGAAAACTGCCTATCCGGTATTGTGATAATGAACTTATCCTGCTATCTCAATAAATGGGCGGATGATGTGCAGGATGCTTCCCTGTTTTTGGAAGTGCTGCCGGAGCTTACATGGGATGCCCTGAAAAGTTATTTTTTAGAGCAGCAGCAGCGGTTTCCGGAGGAAATCTTATTACAGCTGTTAAACGGTATCCTGCCGGAGCGTTTTTCAATATACATAGCAAAACGGTTACATCTGGACAGGGATGAGAGAATAAAAAACCTCAGCGAAAAGCAGATAAACCGCATTACTTCGGCATTGAAAAAATTAACCTTTACCCCGGTACACCGCCAGGATTATGATAAGGCGCAGGTGACCGGCGGAGGACTGGATTTAGGAGAGATACAGATAGATACCTTTGAGAGTGTAAAATATCCGGGTTTGTATATTACCGGAGAATTATTGGATGTAAATGGGAAATGCGGAGGATATAACCTGACCTTTGCCATTTTATCAGGAATAAAAGCAGCAGAAATCATTGTAAAAAAATACGGGGATGTGACATTATGATAGAAATAACAGGCATAAAAGTACCAGTCAGTAAAGACAGCAGACGACTTGAACAGCAGATAATGAAAATCCTTCATTTAAAAAGGGTTCCCCAATATCAGATTTTGAAGCGTTCCATCGATGCAAGAAAGAAACCGGATATCTATTATATCTATAATGTTGGTGTGGAGCTGCCGGAAGAAAAACAGATTCTGCAAAAGATTAACAATAAAAATGTTATGTTAACTAATAGGGCAAAATACCAGTTTCCGGCATCCGGAAACGAAGAGATTACGCACCATCCGCTGATTATCGGCGCCGGTCCTGCAGGCTTATTTTGTGCCCTGGTTCTTGCCCGGAGAGGGTATGTGCCGATTATTGCAGAGCGGGGAATGTCCGTTGACGAAAGAGTACGGGAGGTAAATGCCTTTTTTGATGGCAAGCCCTTAAATACAGAGTGTAACGTGCAGTTTGGTGAGGGTGGAGCCGGAACCTTCAGCGACGGAAAGCTGAACACCCAGGTAAAGGACAAATATGGCAGAATCCGGTATGTATTGGAAACCTTTGTCCGGCATGGAGCGCCGGAGGATATATTGTATGATTATAAGCCGCATGTGGGAACAGATAAGCTGGCAGATGTAGTAAAGGGGATTCGTGAGGAAATTGAGTCCTATGGAGGAATTTTTTTATTTGATACCAAGGCGGTGGATATCCGGATTGAACATAACCGGATAACCGGAGTAAAGCTTCTCCATAAGGATTTTGAGACATGGGTGCAAAGCGAGCAGGTTATTTTTGCAATCGGACACAGTGCAAGGGATACCTTTTCTATGCTGTACCGTAACAATCTTGCCATGCACGCCAAGGATTTTGCCGTAGGAGTACGGGTGGAGCACCCGGTTTCATGGATACAGCGTGCAATGTATGGAACCGGTGAAGCGTCTTCCCTGCTCCCGGCGGCATCCTATAAGCTTACGCATCAGGCAAAGGACGGCAGAGGGGTCTATTCTTTCTGTATGTGTCCCGGCGGTTATGTAGTCAATGCATCTTCGGAGGAGGAACGGATTGCGGTAAACGGAATGAGCTATAGCGGAAGAAATGGAAGCAACTCCAATTCCGCCATTGTTGTTTCTGTCAAACAGTCTGATTTTGAGGACAGCCACCCGTTAGCCGGAATTGAGTTCCAGCGAAAACTGGAGCATAGCATTTACAGAGAGGGAAATGGAAAAATTGTTGTACAGCGGTTTGAGGATTTCTGCAATCAGAAGGCTACTACAGCATTAGGGGAGGTTACTCCTCAGATAAAAGGCGGTTACAGTCTTGGAAATGTGGCGGCATGTTTGCCTGAATTTATGAGGGATGCTATAATAGAAGGCATTCAAGCCTTTGAACAGAAAATACCGGGATTTGCCAATAAAGACACCCTGCTTTCCGGTGTGGAGAGCAGAACCTCTTCTCCGGTGAGAATTGAGCGGAATGATGCATTCATGTCCAATATTGACGGTATTTATCCCTGCGGTGAGGGCGCAGGCTATGCAGGAGGGATAATGTCTGCGGCGATGGACGGAATGAAGGTAGCGGAAGCGGTTATAAGACGTTATAAGCCAAAGAAAAATATGGATGACGAAAGGAACAGGTAAATGGACGCTTTAAAGATTGCAAGAATTAATGAGTTATATCATAAATCCAAGGCAGAGGGGCTGACCCAGGAGGAGAAACAGGAACAGCAGCAGCTGCGGCAGGAATATATTGCAGCTATTCGCAGTAATATGCGTGCAACCCTTGACAATGTCAGCATCCAGAACCCGGATGGTACGATTACACCATTGAAGATGGTAAGAGAGCGGAAGGAAAACTAATATGGAAAAACAGCAGCTGCGGAAGCTCATGCAGGATAAACGGAATCTGCTGACTAAAGAGGAGACTGCTGCTTTGTCAGAGCAGATTTGTACACAGCTTGCAGAGAGCAGTCTGTACAGGGAATGCAAGAATATTTGTGTATATCAGGCATTCCGGAATGAGGTGTCCTGTGAAGGGATTATGACAAGGGCTCTGGCAGAGGGAAAGCAGGTATATGTGCCGGTTACGGACAGGGAAAACGGGAAAATAGAATTTTACCAGGTTACGGATAGGACGGTCTGGAAAATTGGCGCCTATCAGATTAAGGAGCCTGTTTTGGACGAAGAGGCATTAATATTACAGGAAAAGGCGCTGGTCCTGATGCCGGGACTGGTATTTGACAGGAAACGGCACCGTCTGGGATACGGCGGCGGATATTATGACCGGTATCTGGAAGCCCACCCGGAGCATGTGACAGCGGCACTGTGCTACCGCTTTCAGGTGCTTGAGGATGAGCTGCCCTGTGAGAAGCACGATATTTTACCGGATTATATTTTTACTGAAACGGATATTTTTCAATAGAGAAGACCATAAAAAGGAAAGGGAGGACTTATATGGAATTAGAACAGATGGGAAAGCTTGCAAAGGAGGCTTCACGAAGCCTGGTTAAATTGTCACAGCCGGTAAAAAACGCATGTCTGGTGACGGTTGCGAGAAATTTAGCAGAGAACACAGATATTATTCTGGAGGCAAATGAAAAGGATATCGAAAATGGAAGGAAAAATAATATGCCGGAGTCTTTATTGGACCGTTTGAAGCTCACGAAGGAACGGATAGACGGAATTGCAGAGGGCGTCAGACAAGTGGCAGCGTTGGAGGACCCGGTGGGGGAAGTGTTATCCATGAAAGAACGGCCAAACGGTCTTATGATTGGAAAAAAGCGTGTTCCACTTGGAGTAATCGGCATGATTTACGAATCCCGTCCCAATGTAACGGTGGATGCATTTTCTCTTTGCTTTAAGACCAGTAATGCTGTGATATTGCGAGGTGGTTCCGATGCTATTTACTCCAATATTGCCTTTGTAAATATTATCAGACAGTCCTTAGAGGAGAACCATGTCACACCGGATGCGGTGTTTCTGTTGGAGGATGTGAGCCGGGAAACCGCAACACGCATGATGAAGCTAAACGAATACATTGATGTGCTGATTCCCAGGGGAGGAGCCGGGTTAATCCGTTCTGTTGTACAAAATGCCACAGTGCCTGTTATTGAGACAGGGACCGGTAACTGTCATGTATACATTGATGCGTCTGCGGATGTGGATATGGCGGTAGCAATTGTAAAAAATGCAAAATTACAGCGTCTTGGCGTATGTAATGCCTGTGAATCTTTAGTGGTTCATGCAGATATAGTAAATGAGGTAATGCCGGAGCTTATTGCGATGCTGAAGGATAACAGCTGTGAGGTAAGAGGGGATTCTACGATACAGAAATTTGATGCCAGCGTAATTCCTGCCAGCGAGGAGGATTATGCCACAGAGTATCTGGATAAGATTATTTCTGTCAAGGTGGTGGATTCTATTGATGAGGCCATTGAGCATATTAATAAAAATTCCACCGGTCACTCTGAAACCATTGTGACAAAGGATTACAATAATGCCCAGCAGTTTTTAAATGAGATTGATTCTGCGGCGGTATATGTCAATGCTTCCACCAGATTTACCGATGGATTTGAATTTGGATTTGGTGCAGAAATCGGAATCAGCACCCAGAAGCTGCATGCAAGAGGCCCAATGGGACTGGAAGCGCTGACCACAACAAAGTATGTGATTTATGGAAACGGGCAAATCAGACCGTAATCCATAGACAGAAGGAGAGAAGATGGAAACGAAATTTACAGGAAGCAAGGATTATGTAGCAAGTGAAGAACTGATGGCAGCAGTGGATGTGGCAATTGCACTGCAGAAGCCGCTGCTGATAAAAGGAGAGCCGGGAACTGGTAAAACCATGCTTGCGGAAGCAATCAGCCAGTCTATGGACAAGGAATTATATATCTGGAATATTAAGTCTACCACCAAAGCCCAGGATGGGCTGTATGTATATGATACGATTCAAAGGCTCTACGATTCCCAGTTTGGAGAAGAAGGAGTGGATGATATTGGACACTATATCAAACTCGGTAAATTGGGAGAGGCATTTAAAGCGGACAAGCAGGTAATTTTGTTGATTGATGAAATTGACAAGGCAGATTTGGAATTTCCAAATGACCTCTTGTGGGAGCTTGATAAAATGGAATTCTACATTCATGAGACGAAGGAGACCATAAGGGCAAAGGAGCGTCCCATTGTAATAATTACCTCTAATGCAGAGAAGGAGCTGCCGGATGCATTCTTAAGAAGATGCATTTTCCACTATATTACCTTCCCGGACAGAGAGCAGATGACAGAAATTGTCAACACCCATTTTGAAAATCTGGAAGAAAATGTATTAAAGAATGCCTTAGATACCTTTTACTGGATACGTTCTGTGAAGGATGTCCGCAAGAAACCAAGCACCTCTGAGCTTATTGACTGGATTCGTGCATTAATGATTAGCGGCATTGATACGGAGCATTTAAGGGAACAACTGCCTTTCCTTGGGGTTCTTCTGAAAAAGGACGAGGATTTAGAGGCGGTTAAAAAAGCCAAGCTGTATTAAAAGAACGGGGTATGAAATGTTTATAGAATTTTTTTATACGTTAAAGGCAAAAGGGCTGGATATATCCATGACGGAATGGCTGACTCTGATGGAGGCTTTGGACAAAGGACTTATCGGTTCTGATTTTTCAAATTTCTATTATATCAGCCGGATGATTTTGGTGAAGTCTGAGTCTGATTATGACAAGTTTGATATGGCATTTATGGAATTTTTTCACAATATCAAATCAGAGGATGCGCTGTCCAAACAGCTTCAGGACTGGCTTGATAAGGGCGAAGATATGAAATTCGACAAGCAGAACCAGGAAATGTATTCCTACAGCCAGCAGCGAAATGCAGATGAAGTGAAACGAATGTTCCGGGAGCGTTTATCTGAACAGAAATCTGAGCATAATGGCGGTAACTACTGGATTGGTACTGCCGGCGGCTCTGCCTTTGGTCACCATGGACGAAATGTAGGCGGGATTCGTGTGGGTGAGCAGGGAGGCATGCAGAGCGCATTTCAGGTGATGAGTGAGCGGAAATACCAGGATTTCCGGAATGACCGGGTTTTAAATATGCGCCAGTACCAGGTGGCATTCCGCAGACTCCGCCAGTATTCCTCCAGATTAGATGTTCCCAAAACGGAGCTGGATATCGATAAGACGATTCAGAAAACCTGCGACAACGGCGGTTATCTGCAATTAGAGTTTGAACGTCCGAGAAAAAATACGGTAAAGCTTTTGCTGCTGTTTGACTGCGGCGGCACCATGATACCCTTTATGGAGCTGTGCAATGAGCTGTTTCAGGCAGTGCACAAGGCAAACCATTTTAAGGATGTAAAAACCTATTATTTTCATAACTGCATTTATTCCAAGGTATACAAAACCGCAGAATGTGAGATGGGTGACTGGGTAGATTTGGATTATCTGTTTAAGCACTATGATAAGGATTATAAGGTGATAATTGTGGGAGATGCCCAGATGGCACCGGAAGAGCTGTTTGATGTAAATGGAAATTACCGTGGTCCCAATGATGGACATTCCGGTTATGAATGGTGTGAGCTGTTAAACAGCAAATATAAGAAATGTGTCTGGATGAATCCCCGCTATCACAAGGAGCTTACCAGAATGCACTGGATGGAGTCAGAGAACGCACTCTCCAAGCTCTTTCATATGTATACGTTATCCGTGGATGGACTGAAGGAAGCAATTACTTATTTGCTGAAGACGAAATGAAAGGAGTTTTGAATGATTGGACAGCTGATTGTAAAAATGATAGATTATTACAGGGGGGACCCAAAACGAATCCAGCATTTTATCAAGGTGCATGATTTTTCAAGAATCATTGGAAAATTGGAAGGCATGGAAGAAAAGCAGTTGTTTATTTTGGAAACCGCTGCCGTTGTACATGATATTGGAATAAAGGTAAGTGAAGAAAAGTATGGTTCCTGTGAGGGAAAGCTGCAGGAACAGGAGGGACCCGCAATCGCAAGGCAGTTTCTGGAAGACCTTGATTATGAACCGGAAATCATTGAACGGGTATGCTATCTGGTGGGGCATCATCATACATATACAGATATAGACGGGCTGGACTATCAGATATTGGTTGAGGCAGATTTTCTTGTGAATCTCTACGAGGATTCCCTGCTGGAAGCAGCAGTCAAAAATGCATATCATAAAATTTTTAAAACAGAAAGCGGGCGGGAAATCTGCCGCCGGATGTATAATCTTACACTATAATATCGGAATTTACAGTAAAAGGAGAGAAGATATAAATGACATACAAGGATTTTAAAAAAATAAAACAGGGAAAAAAATATTCAATTGGAAAATTTTCTGATGAATTGTATGCGTTGGAGGAGATGACCGGTTATGGCTGTGTACCGGAATATCATAAAATATCAAAGGCTGAATTTAATACCTTTGACATCTGGAAGGATGACCAGGAAAAAATTAAGGATATTCTGGCAAGACCGGTGTTTTGCAGTGGTTATGAGGGAGAAACAGAATTTGATGAGAACAGGGTATAAATTGGGAATCCGGATTTAAACAGATGAAATAGATTTTATATCAGTGTTGAGGGGAGAGAATTTGAAAATATTAGTGGATGCAGATGCCTGTCCTGTGGTTCGTATTGTGGAACAGGTGGCGGAAAAAGAAAATATAAGAGTGATACTGTTATGTGACACAAATCATGTATTATACTCTGACTATAGTGAGGTTAAGGTAATTGGTGCCGGTGCCGATGCGGTGGATTTTGCCCTGGTGAATCTCTGTGAAAAGGGAGATATTGTGGTAACCCAGGATTATGGCGTTGCAGCAATGGCTTTAGGAAAAGGAGCCTTTGGAATCCATCAAAGCGGGAAATGGTATACTAATGACAATATTGACCGGATGCTGATGGAGCGGCATATCCATAAAAAGGAAAGACGTGCAAAGGGAAAACATCATGTAAAAGGTCCGGCAAAACGGACAGCAGAGGATGATATGAGGTTTGAAGAGTCATTTATGAGGATGGTAAAAAAGGGGATGGAGAAGGAAGGGCTGTAGCGATGAAAAAACGATATGTATTCATTAGTATTTTAATCAATATCATGGCAATCGGCATGATATTTCTCAATTTATTTTTATTTCAAACAAGGGAATGGGTAACCCTGCTTTTTGCTGTGCTTACGATAGCTGCCTTTCTTTTGTTTGTGGTAAAAGGAAATGGAAAGAAACGCTCCCAAATTTTATTGGGAGTATTTATGGTATTTACGGTTTTCCTCACTTTAGCTGGGACATTCTGTAACCCGTACTGGAACAGTGTCATGTTCAAACATTCGGAGAATACCAAAGCCTTTGATTCAGAATTAAGCTATTCCGAGGCGGAGGCAGACCTTGCGTTTGCAATGCATTATCTTAAGAAGGTGCATCCGCTGTTTTTAGACGGGGTGCCAGAGAAGGTTTCTGTAGAATATAAGAAGGCGTTGGAGGATTTGCAAAAGGCAGAGCATATTGACATAACCTTATTAAATCGGAAACTGCAAAATATTCTTTCTGTTTTACGGGAAGGCCATACCTGCTCCTATGCCGTTTACGGAACAGAGCACTATATGAAATATACTCAGCAGAGTAAAGAAAACGGGGAAGCTTTGGTGGCTGTAAATGGTATGGAGCTATCAAAGCTTTTGGAAGAGAAATCGGATTTATACAGTTATGAAGTGGAAAGCTGGGGATTGCGGCAGTTGCAACAGGATTTGTCAACATTGGAGGGACTTGCATTTTTAGATATCCCGATTGCGGAGGGTGTAAGCTATACCTTTGAAGATTCCGACGGTAACCAGAGGGTCATAACCTGTTATGAAGAGGATTATGTAACCTATGAGGAATATGCAGGCTTATATGAATTGGAAGAAGTGAAGGAGGAGCCCTTTGTATCATATGAGATAGATGGGGAGCATAATTTAGCAGTTTTGACTCTGACGGAGTGTCATTATAATGATACATATAAAAATGCATTGCGGGATATGTTTACGGAGGTGGCAGAAAACGGAATTGCAAATGTCGCAGTGGACATCCGGAACAATGGCGGCGGTAATTCTCTGGTGATAGATGAGTTCCTGCATTATCTGGATATTGATACCTACAAGACGGATACCTATAACTGGCGGCTTGGGATGTTTAACCTTCCTATGGGTAAAGGTATTATGGAAAATAAAAAATATACGGAACTGACCTTTAACGGGAATGTATATGTGCTGACTTCCTCCGGAACCTTCAGCTCCGCCATGATGTTTGCGGAATACATCAAGGATAACCACTTAGGAACGATTATCGGGGAGGCTCCCGGCAATATACCGTCCGGTTATGGGGATATTACAATTTTCCAGCTGCCGGAATCCGGCTTATATATGCATGTTTCCACAAAGAAATTCTTCCGCGCAGACAAGGAAAGTGATGATTTTCTGGTCAGTCCGGATATGGAGTGTAATGCGGAGGAAGCGTTTGAATATTTGTATGAAACTCTTGATAAATAACATTTCATTATATTTATATAGGATTAAAAACATTTCTTTTGTAATAGATTGGAGTAGAGTTTCATGACCAAAAAGGAATTTAAATGGGCTTTTCTTAGGGAAATGAGCCGGAGAAGAATGTTGACAGAGGATATTTTAAGAGAGTGTCTGTATGATTCCAATGAGGATATCCAAAGGTTTGCAAAAAAGAAATTGGAAAAAATAAACAAATGAGGATGAAACTTCCTAATATACACTGTTCCTTTGGCAGGATTATGAAAAAAGGACAGGGATAAAAATATCCCAATTTTTGAAATTGTGTAAATTCAGGTTGAAAATTACATAAAAATGTGTAAAATATAATAAAAAACCTATTAAAAATGTGTATGGAGGAAATGCTTTGAAACGAAAAGCGCTTTTGTCATTGAAAAATTGGAAATGCGATACCGACAGAAAGCCTTTAATTTTAAAAGGGGCGCGTCAGGTTGGGAAAACATGGCTGATGGAACAATTTGGCAAAGAATACTATGAAGATTATTTCTATTTTAACTTTGATGAGGAAGAAGAGATTGCTTCCATATTTAAAAGCAATAAAGACCCATTTCGCATCATTGAATTGTTGGGCTTGCTGAAGGGAAAGAAGATAGAACCGGAAAAGCACCTGATTATTTTTGATGAAGTCCAGGAATGTCCGGAAGCATTAAATGCGTTAAAATATTTCTATGAAAAAGCGAATGACTATCATATTGTATCGGCAGGAAGCCTGCTTGGAACACTATTGGCGAAGCCCAAGTCCTATCCGGTTGGTAAGGTGAATGTTATGAATCTGTATCCTATGACATTTGAAGAGTTTCTGTGTGCCATGGATGAAAGCTTATATCAGTATTATGAGGGGATAACAAAGGGAAGTATAATCGAAGAAATTTTTCATAACAAATTAATGGAGCTGTATAAATACTATTTAATAATAGGCGGGATGCCGGAGTGTGTATCCAATTGGATAAAATATAAAGACTATTCAAGGGTTGAAAAAATCCAGCGTGAATTATTGGAACTGTATGAGAATGACTTTTCAAAGCATAACGGCAAAGTAAACAGTGGCCGCATTTTGCTTGTATTTAGAAGCATCGTAAGCCAGCTGGCAAAGGATAATGAAAAATTTGTCTATGGCTGTGTAAGAGAAGGTGCACGGGCACGGGAATTTGAGGAAGCAATTGAATGGCTGGTATCTGCCGGAATGGTTATACGGATTCATAATGTCAGTAAGGCGGAGCACCCGCTTAATGCATTTGAGGAAGTAAATCACTTTAAATTATTTTTGTTTGATGTGGGGCTTTTAAAATGTATGGCGGGAATAAGCAATGAAGCTATATTATTAAAGACAGATTATCAGTTTAAGGGAGCTTTGGCAGAAAACTATTGTTTACAGCAATTGCGTGATGTCTTTGATACCCTGCCGAAATATTATGTGCAGGGACAAAACAGTGAGATTGATTTTCTTCTGCAAAATGGTATGGAGATTATACCGGTGGAGGTTAAGGCAGGAGAAGCTACACATGCCAAAAGCCTGAAAAAATATATATCTGACAAAAATCCAAAGGAAGCACTTCGATATTCTGGACTAGGATATAAAGAACAGGAATGTATTATCAATATTCCGCTGTATCTAATCGGAAAGACAAAGGAACTGCTAAAATAGCCGGTTGCCTTTTGGAAGATTATTTTGTATATTAGATATGTGGTTTTTGTCCATTTTTACAAGAATTTACAGAACGGAGAATACGATGCGAACGGAACAGAATATAAACGAACTGGAAGCTTTAAAACAGAAGGAAATCATGGAACGCCTGAAGGTAAGACTTGCAGACAAGGCAAAAGAACTTGGACGTCCCCTTACCTATTGCAGTATCTGCTTTGGCTGTCAGATGAATGCCAAAGACAGCGAGAAATTAGAGGGTATTTTAGAGACCATCGGATATGTGCGTTCCGAGAGTGAGGATGCGGATTTTCTGATTATGAATACCTGTACTGTCCGGGAAAATGCAAACTTACGTGTATACGGAAGACTTGGACAGCTTAAAAAATATAAGAAAAAGAATCCGGACATGCTGATTGCCCTTTGCGGATGTATGATGCAGGAAAGCCTGGTGGTGGAAAAGATTAAAAAGAGTTACCGCCATGTGGACATTATTTTCGGCACCCATAATGTGTTTAAGCTGGCAGAGCTGATTGAGAATAAATTAGATTCCAAGGGTATGGTCATTGATATCTGGGAAGGCACCTCTGAAATTGTGGAGGATTTGCCAAGCGACCGGAAATACGACTTTAAATGTGGTGTGAATATTATGTTTGGCTGTAACAATTTTTGCAGCTATTGTATCGTGCCTTATGTAAGGGGCAGGGAACGCTCCAGAAAGCCGGAGGATATCATTAAAGAGATAAAAGACCTGGTTGCAGATGGTGTCGTGGAGGTTATGCTTTTAGGACAAAATGTAAATTCCTACGGCAAGAATTTAGAGGAACCGATTACCTTTGCACAATTACTGGAACAGGTGGAACAGATAGAAGGCTTAAAACGAATCCGCTTTATGACCTCCCATCCAAAGGATTTATCCGATGAGCTGATTGCGGTTATGGCTAAATCAAAAAAAATTTGCAAACATCTCCATTTACCGATGCAGTCCGGAAGTACAAAGGTACTTAATGATATGAACCGCCGTTACACAAAAGAAGATTATCTGGCATTGGTAGAGAAAATCAAAACTGCAATACCGGATATTTCTCTGACCACCGATATTATTGTTGGATTCCCGACGGAGACAGAAGCAGATTTTGAGGATACAATCGATGTGGTAAGAAAGGTGCAGTTTGATTCAGCATTTACTTTCATTTATTCTAAACGTACCGGAACTCCGGCGGCAGCTATGGAATTTGAAACGACAGAAGATGAAATTAAGGCACGGTTTGACCGTCTGTTAAAGGAAGTACAGGAGATTGCAAAGGAAACCTGCAGCAAGGATGAGGGAAAGACTTTGGAGGTTTTAGTGGAAGGGTTAGACGAGCAGGATGAACATCTGTTGACCGGAAGACTTTCCAATAATTTGCTGGTGCATTTTCCAGGGGACAGCTCTTTGATAGGGACTTTCCAGAATGTGAAGCTTACAGAGGCAAAGGGATTTTATTATATTGGGGAACTTGTTTAATTCGAATTAGGCGATTGCGAAACTCAGTTTTTGAAACCGCACGTTGTGTAAAATAAACAATTCACCACAGGGCACGTTTGCACTACTTGTCGCTCGTAACAGTACATAAGGTGTCAAAATACGGCACCAGCTAAGGCACACTTTCACACTAAGTTCGTGCAAGCACTCACTAAATGTTCAATGCGAAGTACTGACGGCTCCAAAGTACCCTATTTGTGAAGTTGTTTATTTTACACAACTATGCTTTTGAAAATAGAGAGTTTTGCAATTACCTATTTAATTCAAATCAAAGAAATGAGCAAAAAGATTTTTTGCAAGTAGTTGTAGAAAATTAAAGGATAGAATTTATGGAGGGATAAAATGAGGTGTTTTTTGATTGATTATGAAAATGTTGATACTCCTGGTTTAGATGGATTATCCAAGTTGAAAAATGGTGACCAGGTATATATTTTTTATAGTGAAAAGCATAGTCGTTTAACATTTGGACTGCATCGTAGAATTAACGAATTGAGAGAAAAGGGAGTATCTTTTTATTATCATAAAACAATTAGCGATGAGAAAAATGCATTAGATTACGAATTGATTAGTCAATTGAAGAATATACTGCCTGATGATTCAAAGGCATCATATTATATTATTTCAAATGATAAAGGTTATAAAAAATATATAAATGATTGGAATAAAAAAGGATATGATGTAAGTTTGTTTTCAAATATTTCTGAAGGAAATATGGATAAAAAGGCTGAACTTGAATATAAAATTAAATCACGCTTAGTTAGAGATAAACGCAATTTTTTTGAATTGTCAGATAAAGAGATTGCTCGTATTGCTAACTTTATAATGTCATGTGACAATAAAAAACAATTAAATGAATCTTTGCAAACTATGTTTTATAGTCAAGATGTAAAATATATTTTTACACGTATAAAAGATATTACTTATGACATGTAATGCTGTTATATTTAGTGTTACTTAAGCTAAGACCGGATATACAGAACTAGTCGCGGACATCCCTAAAAATATTTTATTTAAAAGCATATGATTCATCTGATATTGAGAAATTTATCAGAATGAATCTTTTGGCTTAAAAGACAGTAATTTATGTTATAATAAATATTCCGAAAACTTTACAGGATGTGTCAGAGCGCGAAAATCAAGTCCGACAGGCAGTGTTTTCACCGGATGGAAAGAAACAAAGGAAACCATAACCATTTATCAGACATACAGAGAATGGTATAACTTGGACTGGCAGTAGTCACACACTTTTTGTGCTCTGCACTTTGTGAATGGCAGGGAAACTTAATCAGTAAGAAAATTGAGAAATTATCTCAGAATTGATTTTACGGTCCATCAGGCAGTAAATTATGCTATAATGAGACCTGCAAAAGACTTGGATAAGATTTTCAAATAAAAGTATAACGATTAAATGTATAAGGAACAGGAGAAGCTTATGGGATTATTTGATTTATTAAGGAAAAAGAAAACAGAGACGGTTCCATCCAATTCAAATGAGAGTACAAAGAATAAAGGTTCTTTTCTATCTTTTGTATTGTTAGATGAGCCTGTTTTCTCATTGGAGCAGCTGGTTTCAGACTTGAAGGAGGACTGGAACATTGATATCCAAAAAGACGATAAGGCAGAAATGGACTTAGAAAATGTAACCGCTGTTTTTTCTGTGGATAATATGCTGGCAACCATAGGCTTGATTCCGGCACCAGTGCCAGATGATGAGGCGGTACATAATGCGGAAACAAATTTCCGCTGGAAAGAAGCAGTTGAAGTCACAAAATCTCATAGGGCGCATTTAGTTGTGGCTGTCTTGTCACAGGATAAGCCAATGATAGAAGCAGGAACTCTGTTGGTTAAACTTGGTGCGGCTTGTTTGAAACAACAGCATGCAATCGCCATTAATACAGCAGGTACCGTGATGGAACCTAATGTCTATAAGGAATATGCAAAAGATGCAATTGCAGATGGCATGTTTCCAATTTTAGATTTGGTATTCTTTGGTATTTACAGTAATGACAATGGTAAAACAATCAGCGGCTATACCTTTGGCTTACAAAATTTTAATAAGGATGAGATAGAGATTTTGGATAGCCATCACTCTGCATCGGAAGTATTTGAACTTTTAATTAACATTGCAAGCTATGTTGTCGAATCAGATGCGATATTAAAAGACGGTGAAACCATCGGATTTTCTGAAGAACAGAAGCTGCCAATCATAAAATCCAAAAGCAGGGTTCTTGATTTTGATACATTAAAGATAGGGTTTTAGCAGGCAGGTTAAACACAATATTGGATTTAAAGGGAAAAGAGCGTATATCGATAAATGTTATATATTGTTACGAATATAAGTACAAAAAGCAAAATCGGACAGCCCTATTTAAAAATTGACGGTTCTCCATGTAAAATTTACCGTGATTGTATAGAGTGGAAGGTATCTGGTACACATACGATTACAGCCGGATATGGTAACAGAGAAAATTTGAAACAGCAAATTTACATTGATGATAGTGACCATTGGTATCAATACAAAGTTCCCCTGATTATATGGGGAACCGGAAGGTTAATTAAAATTTCAGAACGCAAATATAAACGATTAAAACGGTGGTGTTATTTTTCCAGAAGTTTTATGGGGGAAACAGCATTTTTAATTTTGGGGTTGCTGTATTTGGTTATAGTCATGACAGTTTTACTGGTGTGCATATATTTTATCTGATAAAATAATAACGAATATCATGCAGTCGTACAGTACTAATAATGAAGCTGCACTGTAACATACAGGAAAATACAGGGGATATACATTGAAGAAGAAAAGATTAATTATATCAGTAATCTTTGTGATTGTCTTTTTACTTGTAATCTTATTTTCTATCGTCAGATTTTATGTTTGGGGATATTGGGGCTATCACAGATGGGGATATTATGAATACGGAACCTATGATGATTTTAAAACATATCAATATGATTTTGAAAGTGTGAAAGAAGCGCTATCTGATACAGGCTTATACTACATTTCAGTCAAAAATGCAGAGGAAGATAACCAGTACCGTATTACAGAAAAAACAGAATTAAACATTATTCCTGCACACACTGATACGGAGCTTCCCTTGTCAGATACACAGAAAGAAAGTCTTGCCAGCATATTGATGCATTCCTATGGATATCAGTATAATTATATTGGTTTTGCATGGATTAGCGTTACGGATGATTCTGTTTTTTTTGAATATGATGCCAATGGCTCCGGTATCATGTACACAGAACATATTAAGAAACAGATAAAAGAACTGGAAGAAAAGTCTGTTTATGATAATGAAAAATACGGCTATACCAAATTAGGAAAAAACTGGTATGGAGTGTATCGATAAGCGGATATTGGTTTTAAACTTTAGAAAAATGGATTTTGAGAACGGAGGCTGACACAATGAAAGTAAAGATGCAAACACACCCAGAAACAAAAGAAATAAAAAATATAATATTGATTGTCTGTTTTGTAATGCTTGCGTTCACTAATGGATGCGGAACGGATAAGCTTGAAAACCCGAATGAAATTTCTAACACCAATGAGCAGGCAGATAAATATAATCTCTTTGATACCAATGATATTGTAAGCAGACATGAAAGTTCTGATACGAATGGTATTGTGGAAAATTATGATGAGATGCGTGACGGAACATGGAAAGCAGACGGCATTACATACAAGTACCGTTTAGAATTAAAGGGAACCATGCCAAACGCTGCCGGTGAAAGCCGTTTTGTCGTATTGACGAATAATAAAGATATTTCCTTTGACGAGGTGGCAAAAAGCATATTCAGCAGCAGCTCTAACGACTGGCTGGATAGAAGCCAGACCATAATTGTAGAAATGTATTAACCCTTTATCTGATTCAGAATTTAAAGAAAGCGAGCAAACACAAATGACACCAATGATGGAAATGTACTGTAAAACAAAGGAAGAATATAAGGACTGTATTCTATTTTACCGCTTAGGTGATTTTTATGAAATGTTCTTTGATGATGCCATTACTGCATCAAGGGAGCTGGAAATCACCTTGACCGGCAAGGACTGCGGTATGGAAGAACGTGCTCCCATGTGCGGGATTCCCTATCATGCCTATGAAAATTACATGAACCGTCTGGTGGAAAAGGGGTATAAGGTTGCCATCTGTGAGCAGGTGGAAGACCCGAAGCAGGCAAAGGGTCTTGTCAAACGCGAGGTTGTCCAGATTGTAACTCCCGGAACCAATATGAGCGTTGGAAGCCTTAATGAGACAAAAAATAACTATCTGATGAGTATATTTTATGATGACAAATATGGCATTTCCTTTGCAGACATTACCACCGGTGATTTCTTTACCACTGAGGTGGAATCTTTTTCCAAAGTAATGGATGAGATTTCCAAGTTTGCTCCGGTGGAGATATTGGTAAATGAAGCGGTTTCTTTAGAAGAAAACGGAAGTATCGGTATCAGTCTCTCCAATCTCCGGGAAAAGGACCACACCATGATTACCGTAATGGAAGACTGGTATTACGATTATGATATGGATGAACGTTTAATCAAAGACCAGTTCCATATGATGAATCTGGAGGGACTGGGCTTAAAGGATTATCCAAATGCAGTACGTTCCGTTGGCTGTCTGCTTTATTATCTAAAGGACACCCAGAAGGGCTCTGTAGACCATATCAATCATATCAGCACCTATCACGTAGAGGATTTTGTCGTGCTGGACAGTGCTTCCAGACGCAATCTGGAGCTTTGTGAAACTATGCGGGATAAAAACAAGCGGGGCTCCCTGCTCTGGGTACTGGATAAAACCAAGACCGCAATGGGTGCCAGAATGCTTCGTTCCATGGTGGAACAGCCCTGCATCCGCAAGGAAATGATTGAAAACCGTTTAGATGCCATTGAGGCTCTTAACAATTCCATGATAACCCGGGATGAATTAAGAGAGTACCTAAGCGCAGTCTATGATTTAGAGCGCCTGATGACACGAATTACACTGAAGACTGCAAACCCAAGGGATTTGATTGCCTTTAAAAATTCTATTGCCATTTTACCCCACGTGAAAGCAATTTTGCAGGAGTTTGACAAGGGACTTTTGGCGGAATATGAGCAGGAATTAGATGAACTGACGGACCTGTGCACAGCAATTGAGGCGGCGATTGTGGATGAGCCTCCAATCCTTGTAAAAGAAGGCGGCATCATCAGGGACGGTTATAATGAAACGGTAGACATGTTAAAAAATGCCAAATCAGACGGCAAAAACTGGCTGATTGAGTTAGAAGCGAAAGAGCGGGAAGCTACCGGAATTAAAAATCTGAAGATTAAATTCAACAAGGTCTTCGGGTATTATTTTGATGTCACAAATTCCTTTAAAAATATGGTGCCGGAGCATTTTATCCGGAAGCAGACCCTTGCCAATTCGGAGCGGTATTCCTCTGACGAGCTGGAGGATATTGCAGGCAAGATTCTGGGTGCAGAAGACCGCTTATTTGGTCTGGAGTATGATTTGTTTGTGGAGCTCCGGGATAATCTCGCAAAAGAAGTAAAACGGGTGCAGAAGACGGCAAAAATCATTGCAGATTTGGACGCTCTGGCATCCCTTGCCTACGTTGCGGAGAAGAATCATTTTGTCCGTCCGTCCATCAACGAGGAGGGACGGATTGAAATTAAGGAGGGACGCCATCCGGTGGTGGAAAAGGTGCTGGATAACGATTCTTTCATCACTAATGACACGCTATTAGACAACGATTTAAACCGGGTATCCATTATCACCGGACCGAATATGGCTGGTAAATCCACCTATATGCGGCAGGTGGCATTAATCGTGTTAATGGCACAGATTGGCTCTTATGTACCGGCACAGTCGGCGGATATCGGTATTGTGGACCGCATTTTTACCCGCGTAGGGGCATCCGATGATTTAGCCTCCGGGCAGAGTACCTTTATGGTGGAAATGAGCGAGGTTGCCAATATCCTGAGAAATGCCACCGCAAACAGTTTGCTGATATTAGATGAAATCGGACGGGGAACCTCTACCTATGACGGACTTTCCATTGCATGGGCGGTGGTTGAATACATAAGCTCTAAGGATTTATTAGGCGCAAAGACCTTATTTGCCACCCATTACCATGAACTGACAGAATTAGAGGGAAAGCTCGAAAGCGTGAACAATTACTGTATTTCAGTCAAGGAATCCGGAGAGGATATTGTATTTTTGCGTAAAATCATCAAAGGCGGTGCGGATAAAAGCTATGGTATCCAGGTGGCAAAGCTTGCCGGGGTGCCGGAAGTGGTGTTGGCAAGAGCAAGGGAGATTGCTGCTGAATTATCGGAACACGATATTACCGTTACTGCGGCGGCAGACATTATGCCAAAGGTACTGGAAAACACAGCAAAGGGAAAAGGCAGAAAGGGAAACAACAAAGATACAGACGGCCAGTTATCCCTGTTTGGCAATGCTGAGGAATCCAGTGTTGTGGCAGATATTAAGGCATTGGATTTATCCAATATGACGCCGATGAAGGCATTGCTGTATCTGAATGATTTACAGGAACGGTTGAAATAAAAAAGGATGATAATGTTATGTATTTGATTTCAGCTTATTTTGATGATGAAACAACATTTAAAATACAACAATATATCAATCAGATTGCCCAAAAAACAGGGAATACCTTTATGCTTGATGGCTGTGTACCGCCACATATCACATTATCTTCTTTTGAAACCAGACAGGAAGAACAGATAATCTCCCTGTTGAAACAAAATGTTAAAGATATAAGACAAGGAAAGGTACAGTGGACTTCCGTCAGTGCATTTTTACCCTATGTAATTTTCCTGTCGCCAGTGCTCAATCAATACCTGCACAATCTGTCTGAACAGATTTATTCCTGCATCCGTCAGGCAGAGGATATCCGTATTCGCCCATGTTACCAGCCCTTTAGCTGGATGCCGCATACCACTGTCGGAAAGAAATTATCCAAAACGGAGATGCAGGCAGCATTTCAAGTGTTACAGCATCAGTTTGGACCATTTTCCGGATATGTTACGAAAATAGGACTGGCAAAGACAAATCCATATACAAATCTGGCAGTTTTTGAGCTAAAAGAAGGAGAATCCCAATGATAAAGATTTTAGACCAATCAACCATAAACAAAATAGCAGCCGGTGAGGTGGTGGAACGGCCATCCTCTGTGGTAAAGGAATTAGTGGAAAATGCCATAGATGCAGGAGCAACCGCCATTACAGTAGAAATCAAAGAAGGGGGCATGTCCTTTATACGAATTACGGATAATGGTGCCGGTATTGAAAAGGAAGAGGTTCCAACCGCCTTTGTACGTCATGCCACCAGCAAAATTATGACGATTGAAGATTTGTTAAGTGTTAGCTCTTTAGGGTTTCGTGGTGAAGCACTTGCCAGCATTGCAGCCGTTTCCCAGGTGGAGTGTATCACCAAAACTGCCCATGCTCTGACGGGAATCCGTTACGAGATTCACGGAAGCAAGGAAATTTCCAGCGAGGAAATCGGAGCTCCTGCCGGAACAACGATTATTGTCCGGAATTTGTTCTACAACGTTCCGGCAAGAAAGAAATTTTTAAAGACTGCCATGACGGAAGGGAGCTATATTACCGAACTGATTACGAGGCTTTCTTTATCCCATCCGGAGGTTTCCTTTAAATATATTATGAACGGAAGCAACAAGATTGCCACATCGGGAAACGGCAAGCTCCAGGACGTTATTTATCACATTTATGGAAAGGATGTATCTGCCAATCTGCTGCCGGTAAAACGCTCTGTGGGTGATTTTGCGGTGGAGGGCTACATCGGAAAAGCCTATGTATCCAAAGGAAACCGCAGCTTTGAGCACTATTTTGTAAACGGAAGATATATCCGAAGCAATATTGTGACCAAGGCGATTGAAGAGGCATACAAGTCCTTTGTCATGATTCACAAATTTCCATTTACCGCATTGCATTTTACGCTGGATAGTAATAAACTGGATGTCAATGTCCATCCTACTAAGATGGAATTTAAATATGCGGATGGCGAGCAGCTTTTCGGGTTTGTAAAGGAGAGTGTGCGACAGGCATTATTAGAAGAGGAAATGATACAGGATGTCTCTCTGCGAACTGCTAAAGAAGAACGTGCCATTACCATAGAACAGCAGCGGAAGAGTACCCTTCGCGTACCGGAGCCTTTTGAAAAGGAGGCGAGAGCACTCCGGTACCAGCAGGCGGTTGCCAGTCACCAGGCGGAGGTGCAAAGGAAGAGCTTGCAGGCGCAGATTACGCAGAATGTTTCAAATCCTGAAATTCCAAAAACAAATCAGGAGACGGATATATCCCAAGCAAACATGCAAAGGGAACCTCTTATAAAACAAGACACCAGTTCAGCTGTGCAGCAGGTAAAGCAGGAGCTTCCCACAGAAAAAGAGGAGCTTATACATGCTAATCCGCAGGATGCCGTTGCGTCTGTCAAAACAGAAGATATTCCGCCGGCAGGAACAAATGAACAGCTGGTTATGCCGGTAGAACAGTTTATTTCGGAAGATGCCAGAAAAAAACACCATCTCATCGGGCAGGTGTTTAAAACCTACTGGATGATTGAATATGATGAGAAGCTGTATATCGTAGACCAGCATGCTGCCCATGAAAAGGTTATGTTTGAACGGTTAATGAAACAGCAGGAGAATAAGCAGGTACTTTCCCAGCAGCTTCTGCCTCCCAAGGTATTACATTTAGACAGCGTGGAACACGAAGCAGTTCTCAGCCATATGGAATTATTTGAACAGACCGGTTTTGATATAGAAAATTTTGGAGATGATTCCATTGTGGTAAGAGCCATGCCGGATGATATTATGGGAGTTGACCCGCAGCTCTTATTTGATGCGCTGTTAAATGCCTTAACGGAAGACAGGGGGAATTTAAGCATTGATTTCTTTGTGGAAAAGCTTTCGGGTATGGCATGCAAGGCAGCGATTAAGGGAAATACGGAAATTACTGCCATGGAGGCAGACAAGCTGATTGATGAAATGTTAACGCTGGATAACCCATACAACTGCCCACATGGCAGACCGACCATGATTTCCCTTACAAAGACAGAATTAGAGCGAAAATTTAAGAGAATCCAGAATTAAGAGGATGTGAACAGAATGGAGATACAGACAACCAAAAAGCCGCTGGTCATATTAACCGGACCGACTGCTGTGGGAAAGACAGCATTGTCTATTATGCTGGCAAAAGCCATAGGAGGCGAAATCATTTCGGCGGATTCCATGCAGGTGTACCGTTATATGGACATAGGAACTGCTAAAATAAAACCAGAAGAAACAGAAGGAGTCCCGCATCATCTGATTGATGTATTGAATCCGACGGAGGATTTTAATGTGACTGCATTCCAGACCATGGCAAAGCAGGCGATAAATGAGATATATTCCAGAGGCAGGATTCCCATTGTGGCAGGAGGAACCGGATTTTATATCCAGTCCCTTTTATATGACATTTCTTTTGAAGAGACGGAGGTTTCCTTCTACCGGGAAGAATTAACTGCCTATTATGAAGCCTATGGTGCCCATGCATTACACGAAGAGTTAAAGAAGGTTGACCCGGTATCCTATGAGCAGATACATGAGAATAACGTGAAGCGTGTTATCCGGGCTCTGGAATTTTATCATGACACAGGATATCCGATTTCGGAACACAACAAAGCACAGCGTCAAAAGGAATCTCCCTATAATTTTGAATATTTCGTGCTGAATGATGACAGGGAGGTTTTGTATAGAAGGATTGAGAAGCGCATTGATATTATGATGGAACAGGGATTGATTGAAGAGGTACAGGGTCTTTTAGACTATGGCTGCCAGCCGGATATGGTCTCCATGCAGGGGCTGGGATACAAGGAAATCATCTCCTATCTGAATGGAGAGTGCTCTTTGGAAGAAGCGGTTTACATTCTGAAGCGGGATACCCGTCATTTTGCAAAACGCCAGCTGACATGGTTCCGCCGGGAGAAAGAGGTTACCTGGGTAGACAGGACAGCTTTTTCATCTGAGGAGGAAATACTTGAATATATGTTAAACCGGTTATTTCAAAAACATATCATAGATTAGACACAGTATAATGATACAGTTATGATACATTTGGATTGTAAACGTTAGAGGAGGACAGGATGTTGGAAGATTATTTGGAAAATGCCTATCAGCAGATGGGAATATCAAAAGAGGTATGTCATCTATGCCAGGAGATAGAAGAATCTTTAAAAAACCGTTTTGAGGAGATTGACAAGATAACCGAATGCAACCAGTTAAAGGTTTTACGGGCTATGCAGAAGTACCAGGTGTCAGAGGCACATTTAGCACCTACCACAGGTTATGGATATAACGATATCGGACGGGAGACACTGGAAAAAGTGTATGCCGAGATTTTCGGGACAGAGGCAGCATTAGTGCGTTCTCAGATTACCTGTGGAACCCATGCCCTGGCGCTTGCACTGTCTGCCAATTTAAGACCGGGGGATGAACTGATTTCACCGGTGGGAAAGCCTTACGATACCATGGAGGAGATTATTGGAATCCGCCCGTCAAAGGGCTCCCTGGCTGAGTACGGTGTGACTTATAAGCAGGTTGAACTGTTAGAGAATGGCACCTTTGATTATGATGCTATCAGGAAAGCAATTTCCGGCAGGACAAAAATGGTAACCATCCAGCGTTCCAAGGGATATCTTACCCGCCCGACCTTCAGTGTAGCGCAGATTGGAGAGCTGATTTCCTTTATCAAGGGTATTAATCCCGATATTATCTGCATGGTAGACAACTGTTATGGCGAATTTGTTGAGCTTACCGAGCCCTCCAATGCAGGTGCGGATATGGTGGTTGGCTCGTTGATTAAGAATCCCGGTGGAGGACTGGCACCTATAGGCGGTTATATATGCGGAACAAAGGAGTGTGTGGAAAATGCTTATTTTCGTCTGACTGCTCCGGGACTTGGAGGAGAAGTAGGTGCAACACTTGGTGTCAACAAGGATTTCTTCCAAGGGTTATTTAATGCTCCGCAGGTAGTAAATGGAGCCTTAAAAGGTGCTGTTTTTGCGGCTAATCTTTATGAAAAATTAGGCTTTGAATGTACACCAAACAGCACGGAATCCAGGCACGATATTATTCAGGCAGTTACTTTCCATGACCCGGAAAAGGTAATTGCATTCTGTGAGGGAATCCAGTATGCTGCACCAATTGATTCCCATGTGACGCCAACACCTTGGGCAATGCCTGGTTATGACTGTGATGTTATTATGGCTGCCGGAGCGTTTATATCCGGTGCTTCCATAGAGTTATCTGCAGATGCGCCGATGCATGAGCCGTATACCGTTTATTTCCAGGGCGGACTTTCTTACCATCACGCAAAGTTTGGCATTATGAAATCCCTTTCCCAGTTAGAAAAAAAGGGGTTAATTAAAGTAAACTTGTAGAATTTATTTAAATATGGTATGATAATCCAATGTGATTTTTAATACGGTTTATAGATACCGGAGGAAGCCTGTTTACTGTTGGATTTATATGGGTTATCTTGGGATAAAGGAGTTTTAAGAATATGGCAGTTGGAAATTCACGAAAAAATAACTGGGTATTAGTAGTCATTTTATTATGTGGCATTGTACTGGGAGGATATCTGGGAACACTGGCGTCAAAAATCAGTTTTTTGAGCTGGTTAGGGTATGGAAATACCTTTGGACTTACCTCTCCGATTGTTTTGGATTTAGGAATATTGGTAGTAACCTTCGGTCTGACGATTACAATTAATATTGCAAGTATTATCGGTCTGATTATTGGTATTATTGTATACCGGCTAATCTAAAGGATGGTGAAAATATGGATTTTCATGATAAAAAGGTAATTCCACCAAAATATATTTATCTGTTTATGGCATTTATCTGCTTTGTTTTGTTGTTCTTTTCTGTAATTTTTGAAAGCAGATTTTCGCCGTTAAAGGCTGTTACCAGTGCGGTTATTACACCTATGCAGTCTGGTGTGAACGAAGTGGGTTCCTCTATATATAACAGTGTGTCAAATCAGAAGGAAAAAAATGCCTTAATTGAGGAGAACAAAAAGCTTACAGAGCAGCTGGCAGAATATTCTGCACAGATTAAGGTATATGAACAGGAAAATTATGAGCTGAAGCGGCTGCAGGAGCTTTTGAACTTAAAAGAGCAATATGTGGATTATAACACCATCGGGGCGAGAGTGATTGCTACGGATTCCACAAACTGGTTTTATACCTTCGTCATTGACAAGGGGTCAGAGGATGGTGTTAAGGTGGGTTGTAATATTCTGGCTGGAAATGGTCTTGCAGGTATTGTAACAGAGGCAGGCTCGAACTATGCAAAGGTACGTTCCATCATTGACGATAACAGCAATGTCAGCGCCAATATCTCTGGAACGGAAACTCTCTGTACGGTTTCCGGTGATTTGTCCCTTATGAAGGAAGGATATATCAATGTAGGCTACATCAATAAGATGGATACGATAGAAGAGGGAGCAGAGCTTGTTACCTCCCATGTAAGCGATAAATTTCTTCCGGGACTTTTAATCGGTTATATTACAGATGTCCAGATGGATGCCAATAATTTAACAAAATCAGCCAAATGTATACCGGTTGTGGATTTTAATAATCTTCAGGAAGTACTGGTTATTCTTGATTTAAAAGCAGATTACAATACAAATTCCGATAATAAGAATATATATGACAGCATTCAGAGCACAGAGGACACCACAACAGAACAGTCGTCTACAGAGGGCACCTCACAGGATAACGACCCTGGTACCGGTGACAATACAACGGAGGAAGAGAGCACCAATGATTTAGAGGGAAATAACAACCCGGATAATACGAGTGAGTCTCAGACTGAACAGGGAAATTAGTGAGACAATGGAGAATAAGATAATATGAAACGATGTATCACAATTGGAATTATTATTATCATATGTTTTTTATGCCAGTCGACGGTTTTTCATTTTCTGGAGCTGTCCGGAGTAGTACCGAATCTTTTGCTGATTGTCACAATGTCTTTTGGCTTGATGCGGGGAAGACGGGAAGGTCTGCTGGTTGGATTTTTTTCGGGACTGTTAATTGATATTTTCTTTGGAAGCGTCCTTGGACCTTATGCTTTTATCTATATGTCCATGGGTTATATTAACGGATTTTTCCACCGGATTTACTATGTGGAAGATGTACTCCTGCCAATGATAATGATTACCCTCAATGATTTTATATATAATATTATTATATATGTTGTGTATTTTCTTTTGAGGAACAGGCTGGATTTTGTGTATTATCTGAAAACAGTCATCCTGCCGGAAATGATATATACAATACTAATTACGTTGTTTTTTTATAAAATACTGGTTCGCATTAATTTACGGTTAAAAAAGGTTAAAGAGGCGGAATAACATGATTAAAGAACTGCTGCGTGCAATGAAAGAATATATAATTGAATATATTTCCCATCGTCTGTTCATTGTATCTGTTGTAATCTTCGTTCTTTTTGCAATGCTGATTGGAAGATTATTCAAGCTTCAGATTATTGAAGGGGAAGAGCACTTAGACAATTTTACTTATAAGTCCAAGAAGACCCTGACGGTGGAAGCATCCAGAGGTAATATATTTGACTGTAACGGAAAATTATTAGCTTATAACCAGCTGGCATATTCAGTGACCTTTGAGAACAGCACGAAGCTTTCGGAAATTGCCGCTGAGAATAATGTTTCTGAAAATTCCTTAAAAAATTCAATTGTATACAAAACCATTCAGATTTTAGAAAAAAATGGGGATACTATCAGTGTTGATTTTCCGATTGTATTAGATAAAAAGGGTAATTTCAAATTCAACACCTCGTCTGATACGGAACGCCTGCGTTTTCTGGCAGAGGCGTATGGCAAGTCCTCCGCAGAGGAATTGACGGAGGAACAGCAGAATGCAACGGCACAGGATATATATGAGTATCTGGCAGGAAAGGATTTATTTGATGTCTCATCTGAATACGAATTGGAAGAAGCCTTGAAGATTATAGAGGTGCGTTATGCCCTTTGGCTGAACCGTTTCCAGCAGTATATTTCTGTCACGATTGCAAGAGATATCAGTGACGAAAGCGTAGCGGAATTAAATGAGAACAGCTCCGATTTAATGGGTATTGATGTGGTTGTGGATTCCATCCGTGTCTACAATGATTCGGAATATTTTGCCCATATCATTGGATATATCGGCGCTATTTCCACCGATGAAATGGAGACCTATAATGAGGACCTGTCAGAGAAGAACCAGTATAGCAGCAATGATATGATAGGAAAAACCGGTTTAGAGCAGAGATACGAAAGCACGCTTCGAGGCACCAATGGCATTGAGGAAATCTATGTTGACAATCTGGGAAAGATAATTGAGCGTACCGCTGCGGAGGATTCTGTTGCAGGACAGGATATTTATCTGACGATTGACTCTGATTTGCAGAAATACTGTTATGATACGCTGGAAAAAGAGATAGCCAGTGTATTGCTGACCAATATAACAGATAAAGAAGTGGATGAAGAGGATAATACAAACAAGCAGATTCCGATTTCGGATGTATATTTTGCATTATTTGATAACAATGCCCTGGATATTACCCATTTGTCATCTGACAAAGCGGGAACCTATGAGACAATGGTCAACAATACCTTAAATTCCACAAGGGATTATGTATTATCGAGAATACGCCAGATACTGACCGCAGAAAACACAGCTATTAACAATCTGGATACGGAATATACCGCATACATGGAATATATTTATTCCACTCTTTCAGAGAACGGAATTTATAATACCAAGAAAATTGAGAGCACGGATGAAACCTATAAGGAATATACAGCCGGTAATATTTCACTGGGAACCTTTTTGCAATATGCCATTAACCAGGGTGCCATTGACATTTCCTCTTTTGAGCTTTCCAGTGATTACTATGATTCCCAGGAGGTCTATAGTGCGTTAGTGGATTACATGGAGAATATTCTCTCTAATGACACGGAATTCGACAAATTAATCATGAAATACATGATAAAATCGAAAAATGTGAGCGGCACACAGATTGTTTATATTCTCTTTGAACAGGGTGTCCTGGATAAGGAGAATGACAAGGATTACAGTGATTTTGTTTCAGGAAAGCTTTCTGATTACAAGTTCATCCGGAAGAAAATTGATAATTTGGAGATTACGCCTGCACAGCTTGCGCTGGACCCATGTGAGGGCTCTGTTGTAGTTACGGATGTGGATACCGGAGAGATACTGGCAATGGTCAGCTATCCAAGTTATGATAATAACCTGTTGACAAACTCGGTTGACCCGGATTATTATGCCAAATTAATTGCGGATAAAACAAAACCATTATATAATCGTGCAACCCAGCAGAGAACTGCGCCGGGCTCTACTTATAAAATGCTTACCACGATTGCAGCAGTAGAAGAGGGCGCAATTAATCTTAATACGACTATTGATGCGGAGGGCATTTTTGACAAGGCAGACCCTCCTCCAAAATGTTGGATTTATCCTGGCAAGCATGGTACAATTGGTATTGAGGAGGCATTAGAGGTTTCCTGTAACTACTTCTTTTATGAGGTGGGATACCGCTTAGGCGGTGGCGATAACAATTTTTCGGATTCTGTAGGATTATCCAAGCTGTCCAAATATGCGTCTTTATTTGGACTGGATACAAATTCCGGTATTGAATTGGATGAGATTGCACCAAAGGTGTCAGATGAAACGGTAGTGCGAAGTGCCATTGGACAGGGAACAAATTCTTATACACCGACCCAGCTTTCCCGTTATGTGACTACCATTGCCACCAGTGGAACCTGTTATGATTTAAGCATCATAAAGGAAATCAAAGATATAGAGGGAGCCACTACCTACGAAAATCCACATAACATCCATGGTACAGTGGATATTGACTCTGCATTATGGACTACTGTGCATAACGGTATGCGACGGGTTGTGGAAAACCATACTCCGGAAGAGATGCTAATCAACCAGATTGATGTGGATGTTGCCGGCAAGACAGGTACTGCGGAGGAGAATCTTGCAAGACCTGCCCATGCGTTATTTGTTTCATATGCGCCGTTTGAGAAACCGGAAATATCCGTGACAACGGTTATTCCTTATGGATATTCTTCCGGTAATGCCGAGGAGCTGGCAGGATTTATTTATGCATATTACTTTGACCCGGATAAGCTGGAGAACGCCTCCATTACCGGTAATGTAAATATGTCCGACTAATAGGTATGGAATATAATGGACATGCAGTTAATTTTGCTTGAGACATTAGGAGACAAACTATGAGAAATACTGTTATAATTAAAGGGAATCGATATGGTATCTCAATTGTGTTAGACAAGGAAACTGGGTTTTCTAAGCTGTTAGAGGATTTAGCACTGAAGCTGGAAAACGCAGAGGAATTTTTTGACTGTGAAAAGCAATTGGCAGTTACCTTTGAGGGAAGAAGCCTTTCCAATGAGGAGCTGGACCAGGTTTTATCCGTAATTGAGAATAATTCCCGATTGAATATCCAGTATGTCATGGATGAGAACAGTGATTTGGAAGCTACTTTTTTTGATATTATCCAGACGGCAAAGGCTGCTGAGCCGGAGGAAAAGAAACCGGAACCGGAACTGATTGAGGTAACAGCCATGCCGGATATAGCGGCAGCTCCTTCCGATTGGGATGCAATGGAGGATGTGCCGGCGAAGGAGGATAATACCGGCATGTTTTATAAGGGAACGCTTCGTTCCGGACAAACACTGGAAACGAGAGACTCACTTGTCATTATAGGAGATGTGAATCCGGGAGCCAATGTAATTGCCGGAGGCAATATTGTAATTATCGGTGCCTTAAAGGGAAGTGTGGCGGCTGGCAGTAACGGAAATACAAATGCCTTTGTTATGGCGCTGTCCATGGAACCAATCCAGATTCAGATTGCAGATATTATAGCCAGAAGCTCTGACACCAAAAAGGTTTCCAAATCCAAAAAAGAGGCTATGATTGCATCAATTGTTAACAATCAAATCTGTATTGACCCGGTTTCGAAAACGGCAATACAGGATATACATTTTTAAATATAATTAGGGAGGATAAAATATGAGTGAAGTAATTGTAATAACGTCTGGAAAGGGTGGGGTAGGTAAAACCACCACTACTGCAAACGTTGGAACCGGATTAGCGAAACTGGATAAAAAGGTAGTATTAATTGATACGGATATCGGACTGAGAAATCTGGATGTGGTGATGGGTCTGGAGAATCGTATTGTGTACAATCTTGTTGATGTGGTAGAGGGCAACTGCCGTTATAAACAGGCATTGATTAAAGATAAAACCTATCCTAATCTTTTCCTTCTTCCATCTGCCCAGACAAAGGACAAGACATCTGTCACACCAGAACAGATGAAAAAGCTGGTGGAAGAGTTAAAGAAAGAATTTGACTATATTATTCTGGACTGTCCGGCAGGTATTGAGCAGGGCTTTAAAAATGCCATTGCAGCAGCGGACAGAGCCTTGATTGTGACAACTCCTGAGGTATCTGCCATCCGTGATGCAGACCGGATTATTGGTCTGTTAGAGGCAAACGATATCAAGAAAATTGATTTGATTGTAAACCGTATCCGTATGGACATGGTAAAACGTGGAGAAATGATGTCAATAGAAGATGTTGTGGAAATCCTTGCAATTGATTTAATCGGAGCGGTACCGGATGATGAAAACATTGTTATTTCCACAAACCAGGGACAGCCGTTGGTAGGAGACAATTCCCTTGCGGGAAGAGCATACTTTAATATTTGTAAGAGAGTTATGGGAGAAGATGTAGAATTCCTGGATTTAAATGATTCCGGTTTTTTAAAGAAACTATCCAAGTTTTTCAAGAAGTCTAACTAAAGATTGGAGCGAATATTATGGGATTATTTGATTTATTTAACAAAAAGAAAACATCTGGCGACTATGCAAAGGACCGTTTAAAGCTGTTATTGGTTTCTGACCGGGCAAATTGTTCACCGGATATCATGGAACAGATTAAAAATGATATTATCGAGGTTATTTCAAGATATATGGAGATTGATGCAAGCGGACTGGATATTCAGATTACACAGACAGAATCTGAAGGCGGACACGGAACCGTTCCTGCCCTCTATGCAAATATTCCAATTAAGGATTTGAAATCAAAATCTGTCAAGTAATAATTTTTACACCAGGATAGTAGGAGAGTACAATGTTAGAAAAATACCATTTACGCAATTATAACTTCAAATTGTTACTACTGGTTCTGTTTGCATGTATTTTTGGAACATTGATGATTAACAGTGCCGACAGTTCCTATTTAAAGAAACAGGTATTGGGAATGGTTGTCTGTTTAATCGGTATGATAGTGTTGTCTTTAATTGACTACAAATTTATCCGGAAGTTTCAAGCATTACTTTATGTAATTAACCTTGCATTGCTGCTGGCGGTTTTATTATTTGGAACCTCGGCAAACGGAGCCCAGCGCTGGCTGGGGTCGGAGGACTTAATTACAGTACAGCCATCTGAATTTGCTAAAATTATTATGATTATCTGTGCTGCCCACTATTTGACAGAGCATAAGGATTCCATTAATTCGTTTAAAACCCTTATGGGGTATGCTCTGCTTTGTGCAGTGCCGCTGGCTCTGATTATAACACAGCCGGATTTATCCACCACAATTGATATCTTCGTAATTTTGTGTGTCATGATTTTTGTGGCAGGCTTAAGCTATAAGATTATCGGAATTGCAATTTTATGCTTTATTCCTCTTGCTGGCAGCTTTATCTGGTATATAAAGCGTCCGAATCCGCTGTTTTTTAAGGAATATCAGATACAGAGAATCCTTTCATTCCTATATCCGGAGGATTATGTATCTACGACACAATACCAGCAGGATAATTCGGTTATGGCAATTGGTTCCGGACAGTTGTTTGGAAAGGGACTGAATAATTCTACTCTGGCAACGGTAAAGGATGCAAATCTGATTTCAGAACAGCAAACGGATTTCATTTTCTCCGTGGTGGGAGAGGAACTGGGTTTTGTGGGAAGTGTTCTTATTATTGTAATTTTGGGGCTAATTGTGGTACAATGTATACGGACTGCACGCAAAGCAAATGATGATATGGGAATGTACATTGCAACGGGAGTTGCAACCTTAATTGGCTTCCAGACATTTATCAATATTGGAGTTGCGACATCCTTACTGCCAAATACAGGTATTCCACTTCCGTTTATCAGTTATGGGTTATCTTCATTGGTAAGTTGCTGTGCAGCCATCGGATTAGTTTTAAATGTATCCTTACAGCGAAGAAAATACTAGATTTGGAGGGGAGATAATGAATATTGGGTTAATTGCACATGATGCGAAGAAAAAACTAATGCAGAATTTTTGTATTGCATATAGGGGTATACTTTGTAAACACGAGTTGTATGCTACCGGAACGACAGGGCGGCTGATTGAAGAGGTAACCAATTTAACGGTACATAAATATCTGGCAGGTCATTTGGGGGGAGAACAACAGCTGGGCTCAGAGATTGAACACAATGATATTGACATGGTTATCTTTTTGAGAGACCCGCAGACACCAAAATCCCATGAGCCGGATATTAACAATATTTTTATGTTATGTGATATACATAATATTCCTTTAGCTACAAATTTAGCAACCGCAGAATTGCTGGTAAAAGCATTAGACCGAGGAGATTTAGATTGGCGTGAAATGTTCAAATAAAAAAATCAGAAAAAAATCAATTTTTATGATAACATTACTGCTCTGCGTTTTACCCTTAACGGGATGCGGAAACAATCGTGGGTATAATGTGGAGGAACCGCTTCATATCAGCTCAGGTGTTAATTTGCCGATTGTAAGACCCGCTGGTCTTGCAGCAGAGAATGTTGTGATTCCATATGATGCCTATGTTTATGATGACTCGAAAATGGAATACGAAGCCGGACTTCTGATTAATCAGACCAAGAATACAGTTGTCTGTGCTGTAAATCCACACAAACGGATTTATCCTGCCAGTATGACAAAAATTTTAACGGCTCTTGTTGTAATGGAAGCAGTGGAGAAGGGACAGATTTCCCTGACCGATACGGTGGTAATACAGAAAAAAATTGAATTTAATGAAGATAATGTTACCGTATTAGGCTTAGAGCCTGGCGACTATATCACAGTGGATGAATTATTGCACGGACTGCTCATTTCTTCTTATAATGACTGCGCAGTCGCACTTGCAAGATATGTATCCGGCTCTGTCAGTGCTTTCGTGGAGTTGATGAATCAGAAGGCGGCTGAGCTTGGAGCGACCAATTCCCATTTTGTAAATCCACATGGCTTACATGACAATAATCATTACACCACACCATATGATTTATATTTAATATTTAAAGAATTTTTATCCAAGGATACACTGATTCAGATTGACAGCAAAACGAACTACACTCTGACAATGTACCGGGATGATGAAAAAATACAGATGGAACTGACTCCTACGAATGGTTTTCTGTCGAATTCCTTTGATATGCCCACAGGATATCACATTACAGGCTGGAAGACCGGAACCACTGAAAAAGCAGGAAGCTGTATCATTTTAGAGTTTGTAAATGATGAGACATCAGAGGAATATATCTGTCTGGTATCCAATGCCGCAGACCATGAGTCTCTCTATCAGAATGTGGAAGATATGTTAAAAGAAATATACTAATACACAGGAGGCAAAAAACATGATTGAATTAGTTGCAGGTGAAAAAGGAAAAGGAAAAACAAAAATGCTTATGGCAAAGGCAAACAATGACATCAAGGTGACTGGTGGTAATATTGTTTATCTGGACATAAACAATAAGCATATGTACGAGCTCAGCAACCGGGTCCGGCTGATTAATGTTCCGGAGTATAATATTCATTCTGCAGATATGTTTATTGGATTCATCTATGGAATTGCATCCCAGGACCATGATTTAGACCGTATCTTTCTGGACAATTTTTTAGCAATTGCCTGCATCGATACCGTTGAGGATGCTGAAAAACTGGTCAGAGAGCTTTCTGTGGTTTCCGAAAAATTTGAACTGGATTTTGTGATTGGTATTTCAAGAAAAAAAGAGGATTTGTCAGATTATTTACAAAATCTTGTAACGGTAGCGTTATAGAAATAGAAATCAAGCTGCTACAGGCTATTTTACCTGCAGCAGCTTTTTTATAATCCTTACTGTAATTCACTATTCATACGACCATAATAAGAAATTGCATATAAGCCGCCAATTCCAACAACTGCATATATGATTCGTGTAAGAATAGACATCTGTCCAAACAGGGTGCTCACCAGGTCAAAATCAAAAAAGCCAATTAATCCCCAGTTAATTGCACCAATGATAACTACAGTCAGAATGGTATAATCCAATGCCTTCATACGATACTCCTTTCTGTATGCATCAGCATACATTTAAGTGCTGTAACTTCACCTGTTTATAAATGTGAAATTACTTTGGAATAGTAATAGTGTTCTAATATTTTATAAAATTTATTCATAAATATCTGTCTCTTATACACATCTGACGCTGCCGACGATCTTACGCGTGTAG
>UQXF01000012.1 GCA_900544905.1 uncultured Clostridium sp. | reverse complement strand
AGTCTCGTGGGCTCGGAGATGTGTATAAGAGACAGATATTATGGTATATCGGACTTTGCAACAGGTTCACCCAGAGAAACGTTGAAATCTGCCTATAAAATGGATTTGATTTCCGATGATACATGGATGGAGATGTTAAAAATCCGAAATGAACTGACCCATGATTATGATGCTAAGCTTGCAGAAAAATATGTCAGACGTATTATTGATGAATTTATTTACCTTTTCTGGCAGTTTAAGGATAAGGTTGATGCATTACTTTCGGAAATGGAAGAAAGAATAGAATAAGAGAAAAGAGAGGTTAAGGTATGGAGTATAATTTAGCAGTAATCAAGGGCGACGGTATCGGTCCGGAGGTCGTTACCGAAGCCATGAAGGTATTAGATAGGATTGGAGAGAAATTCGGTCATAGCTTTCAATATGACCAGCTTTTGATGGGAGGCTGCTCCATTGATGCGTATGGGGTACCCCTTACGGATGAGGCAGTGGAACGGGCAAAGAAGGCAGACGCAGTTTTATTAGGCTCTATCGGTGGCAATACCAGTACATCTCCATGGTACAAATTAGAGCCTTCCCTGAGACCGGAGGCAGGACTTTTAAAAATCCGTAAGGAGCTGGGTTTATTTGCAAATTTAAGGCCGGCGCTTTTATATCCGGAATTAAAGGGTGCCTGTCCACTGAAGGAAGAGATTGCAGACAAGGGCTTTGACATGATGATTATGCGTGAGCTTACCGGCGGTTTATACTTTGGTGAGCGCAAGACGATAGAGGAGAACGGCAAGAAAAAAGCCATTGATACCTTGACCTATTCCGAGGATGAGATTCGGAGAATTGCCATTCGTGGCTTTGACATTGCAATGAAGAGAAGAAAGAAGGTCACCTCTGTGGATAAGGCAAATGTGCTGGATTCCTCCAGACTCTGGAGAGCGGTTGTCAATGAGGTGGCAAAGGACTATCCGGAGGTAGAGGTAGAGCATATGCTGGTGGATAATTGTGCCATGCAGCTGGTAAAAGACCCTGCACAGTTTGATGTGATTCTGACAGAGAATATGTTTGGTGACATTTTATCGGATGAGGCATCCATGGTAACAGGCTCCATCGGAATGTTAGCTTCTGCATCCTTAAATGAGACGAAGTTTGGTATGTATGAGCCAAGCGGCGGCTCTGCACCGGATATTGCGGGACAGAACAAGGCAAATCCGATTGCAACGATTCTTTCTGCAGCTATGCTGCTCCGTTTTTCATTAGACCTTGACAAAGAAGCAGATGCAATTGAGAAGGCTGTAAAGCAGGTGCTAACGGAAGGATACAGAACCTGTGATATCGTATCGGAGGGCACACAGCTTGTGAGCTGTTCAGAGATGGGCGATTTGATTACAGAGAGGATATAATTATAAAAAATAAGCAAATGATATTTGAGATGAATTATAAATCATAAAAAGGAGACGAATTGACATGAAGAGTGATAATGTAAAGACAGGTATGCAGCAGGCTCCTCACCGTTCCCTGTTTAATGCACTGGGAATGACAGAGGAGGAAATGAAAAAGCCATTAGTAGGTATTGTATGTTCCTATAATGAGATTGTTCCGGGACATATGAACTTAGATAAGATTGCCCAGGCAGTAAAAATGGGAGTTGCCATGGCTGGAGGTACACCGGTTATGTTCCCTGCCATCGCCGTATGTGACGGTATTGCCATGGGACATGTCGGAATGAAGTATTCCTTAGTAACAAGAGATTTGATTGCAGATTCCACAGAGTGTATGGCAATTGCCCATCAGTTTGACGCACTGGTCATGATTCCGAACTGTGACAAGAATGTGCCGGGACTTTTGATGGCAGCGGCAAGGGTTAATGTACCTACGGTATTTGTATCCGGTGGTCCGATGCTTGCAGGCCATGTAAAAGGGCATAAGACCTCCCTTTCTTCCATGTTTGAGGCAGTTGGCTCCTATGCGGCAGGTACCATGAGCGAAGAGGATGTAAATGAATTTGAGTGTAAGGCATGTCCGACCTGCGGTTCCTGTTCCGGTATGTATACAGCCAATTCCATGAACTGTTTAACAGAGGCTCTGGGTATGGGACTTCCGGGAAATGGAACAATCCCGGCAGTATATTCCGAGAGACTGAAGCTTGCAAAGCATGCAGGTATGGCAGTTATGGAAATGTACAACAAGAATATCCGTCCAAGGGATATCATCACAAAGGAAGCAATCATGAATGCGCTGACCGTGGATATGGCGCTTGGCTGTTCCACCAACTCCATGTTACATATTCCGGCAATTGCCCATGAGATTGGTTTTGATTTTGATATTTCCCTGGCAAATGAGGTAAGTGCAAGGACACCGAACCTCTGCCATTTAGCTCCGGCAGGTCCTACCTATATGGAAGACTTAAATGAAGCCGGCGGCGTATACGCAGTAATTAACCAGTTAAAGAGTGCAGGCTTAATCAATGAGGACTGTATGACGGTAACAGGCAAGACAATCGGCGAAGCAGTGGAGGGTCATGTGAATAAGAATCCGGAGGTTATCCGTCCAATGGATAATCCATACAGTACAACAGGAGGTCTTGCCGTATTAAAGGGCAACCTTGCACCGGACGGCTCTGTTGTTAAGCGTTCTGCAGTGGTTCCGGAGATGATGAAGCATGAGGGTCCGGCAAGAGTATTTGACTGTGAAGAGGATGCAATCGCAGCCATCAAGGGCGGTAAGATTGTGGCAGGAGATGTTGTGGTTATCCGTTATGAGGGTCCAAAGGGCGGCCCAGGCATGAGAGAAATGTTAAATCCAACCTCTGCCATTGCCGGCATGGGACTTGGCTCTTCTGTGGCTTTAATTACAGACGGACGTTTTTCCGGAGCCAGCCGTGGTGCATCCATCGGACACGTTTCACCGGAGGCAGCCGTGGGCGGTCCGATTGCCTTTGTAAAAGAGGGAGATATCATTAAGATTGATATTGACAACCACAGCTTAGAGCTGGATATTTCAGAGGAAGAAATGGCGAAGCGTAAGGCAGAATGGACGCCGAGAGAGCCTAAGGTAACCACCGGTTATCTTGCAAGATACGCAAAAATGGTAACTTCTGGTAACCGTGGTGCGGTGTTAGAGCTGTAATAACTTAAAAAAATTTGAATATTTACTTTACAAAACCTATATAAAGGATTTATGATTGTAGGGATATATTTAGGATAAGTGTATTTATTAAGGAGATAGGAAAATGAAACAGTTAACAGGTTCAGAAATTATAATTGAATGTCTGAAAGAACAGGGCGTTGATACTGTATTTGGTTATCCCGGTGGTACCATTTTAAATGTATATGATGAGCTTTATAAGCATCAGGATGAGATTACCCATATACTGACCTCCCATGAACAGGGAGCTTCCCATGCGGCAGACGGTTATGCAAGGGCTACCGGCAAGGTAGGTGTATGTATGGCAACCTCCGGACCTGGAGCCACGAATCTGGTTACCGGAATTGCCACCGCTTATATGGATTCCATCCCGCTGGTAGCAATTACAGCCAATGTTGGAGTTTCCTTACTGGGTAAGGATTCATTCCAGGAGGTGGATATTGCAGGTGTGGTTATGCCGATTACAAAGCACAGCTTTATCGTTAAGAATATACATGAGCTGGCAGATACTATCCGTCGTGCATTTAAGATTGCAAAGAGCGGAAGACCTGGACCGGTGCTTGTGGATGTCACAAAGGATGTCACAGCAAATCTTGCTGATTATGAGTATAAGAAGCCGGAAGAGATTACTCCGGTTACCAATACCATCAGGGAATCGGATATTGAAGAGGTGGCAAGACTGATTAAAAAATCTAAAAAGCCATTTATTATGGTAGGCGGCGGCGTGGTTGCTTCCGGTGCCTATAAGGAATTCAGGGAGTTTGCAAAGCTTCTGGATGCGCCGGTTTGTGATACCTTAATGGGTAAGGGTGTTATGGATGGCAATGACCCGCATTATACCGGTATGGTGGGTATGCATGGTACAAAGACCTCCAACTTTGGGGTGACAGCCTCCGATTTATTAATTGTTGTAGGCGGACGCTTCTCAGACCGTGTAATCGGTAATGCGAAGAAATTTGCAAATGATGCAAAGATTGTACAGATTGATATTGATGCCGCAGAGATTAATAAGAATATCGTTGTGGATGCAAGCATTGTCGGTGATGCAAAGGAAGTACTGGTAAGACTGAATCAGGTAATTGAGCAGAAGGATAACAGGGAGTGGCTGGAAGAGATTGCTGCATTGGAGCAGAAATACCCGAGTACATATCCGACCGATATTTTAACCGGTCCAACGGTTGTTTCCAAGATTTATGAGCTGACCAAAGGGGACGCCATTATCACAACGGATGTGGGACAGCATCAGATGTGGGCAGCCCAGATGTACAAATACAAGGAGCCGAGACAGCTGTTGACCTCCGGCGGACTTGGAACCATGGGCTATGGACTTGGCGCATGTATCGGTGCAAAGGTCGGAAGAAGAGACAAGGTAGTGGTTAATATTGCGGGAGACGGCTGTTTCCGTATGAATATGAATGAGATTGCAACGGCAGTACGTTATAATATTCCGATTATCCAGGTTGTTGTCAACAACCATGTGCTGGGTATGGTACGCCAGTGGCAGACCCTGTTCTATGATAAGCGATATTCCAATACCGTTTTAAATGATGCGGTTGACTTCGTTAAGATTTCAGAGGGTATGGGAGCTTTGGCATTTAAAGCCACTACCATTGCTGAGTTTGAAGCTGCATTTAAGCAGGCTTTAGAGGTCGGAAGACCTTGTGTGATTGATGCACAGATTGATGAGGATGATAAGGTTTGGCCAATGGTTGCCGCAGGACAGCCAATCGCAACCTGTTTCTCAGAGGAAGATTTGGAAAAATAGGACAGCAGAAGAAAAATAAGAAGAACAATGCAGATTAATTGTTTCTAAGCTGCAAAAGCAAACGTATAATATTATAAGGAACATATAGGAGGATATGAAATGGAAAGAGTTTACAATTTTTCAGCAGGACCGTCTGTACTGCCGGAGGTAGTGTTAAAGCAGGCGGCAGATGAGATGCTTAACTACAATGGCACAGGTATGAGTGTTATGGAAATGAGCCACCGTTCAAAAGCATTTGAGGAGATTATCCAGAGTGCAGAACAGGACTTAAGGGATTTGTTAGAGATTCCGGACAATTATAAGGTGCTGTTTTTACAGGGAGGAGCATCCCAGCAGTTTGCCGCAATTCCAATGAATCTGATGAAAAATGGTGTTGCAGATTATATTATTACCGGACAGTGGGCAAAGAAAGCCTTTGAAGAGGCAAAGAAATATGGTAATGCAAAAGCGGTTGCATCCTCTGCCGATAAGACTTTTTCCTATATTCCGGATTGCAGTAATCTGGATATTGATGATGATGCAGATTATGTATATATCTGCCATAACAATACAATTTACGGAACAACTTATAAGAAGCTCCCAAATACAAAGGGTAAGATTTTGGTGGCAGATATGTCTTCTGACATTTTGTCACAGCCGGTTAACGTAGAGGATTACGGATTGATTTACTTTGGTGTTCAGAAAAATGTTGGGCCTGCCGGAGTTGTGGTAGTTATCATCCGTGAGGATTTAATCCGTGATGACGTAATGGAGGGAACTCCGACCATGTTAAAGTATAAGACCCAGGCAGATGCGGATTCCTTATATAACACACCGCCATGCTACGGCATTTATATCTGTGGCAAGGTATTTAAATGGGTGAAGGAAATGGGTGGTCTTCCTGCCATGAAGATTCACAATGAAAAGAAGGCTGCAATCCTTTATGATTTCCTGGATTCTTCCAAGTTATTTAAGGGTACGGTTGTGAAGGAAGACCGTTCTTTGATGAATGTTCCTTTTGTAACAGGTGACGAGGAGTTAGATGCCAAGTTTGTAAAGGAAGCTACAGCAGCAGGCTTTGTAAACTTAAAGGGACACAGAACAGTGGGCGGTATGCGTGCTTCTATCTACAATGCAATGCCGATTGAGGGTGTAGAAAAGCTTGTAGAGTTTATGAAGGAATTTGAGAAGAATAACACGAAGTAGAGAATATGAAAGGAGTCATCATGACGAAAGTAAATTGTTTAAATCCTATCGCCGCCTGTGGCTTGGATTTGTTTTCAGATAACTATGAAATTATAGACAGCATGGAAAATGCAGACGCCGTTTTAGTGCGTTCTGCTTCTATGCATGACCTTGATTTGCCGGAAAAGCTTGTCGCAATTGCAAGAGCAGGTGCTGGTGTCAATAATATTCCCCTGGACAAATGTGCCGAAAAGGGTATTGTTGTATTTAATACACCGGGTGCCAATGCCAATGGTGTAAAGGAAATTGTGGTTGCAGGTCTTTTACTTGCTTCCCGCGACCTGATAGGCGGTTATAACTGGGTAAAGGAAAATGCGGCAGATGCGGATATTGCAAAAAAGGTTGAAAAGCAGAAGAAGAACTATGCCGGTAATGAAATTCAGGGCAAGAAATTAGGTGTAATCGGTCTTGGCGCTATCGGTGCAAAGGTTGCCAACATTGCATTCCGTCTTGGCATGGAGGTATATGGATATGACCCTTATGTATCAGTAGACGCTGCATGGTCTCTTTCAAGACATATTAAGCATATTACCAATGTGGAGGACATTTACAGAGAGTGTGATTATATCACAATTCACGTACCTGCTCTGGACAGTACAAAGGGCATGCTGAATAAGGATGCGTTTGCAATGATGAAGGATGGCGTCCGTATTCTGAATTTTGCGCGTGATATCCTTGTAAATGATGAGGATATGAAGGAGGCGCTGGCTTCCGGAAAGGTTGCAAAATATGTGACAGATTTCCCAAATCCAGCCATTGCAGGGGTAGAGAATGTAATTACACTGCCTCATTTAGGAGCTTCCACAGAGGAATCAGAAGACAACTGTGCAATCATGGCGGTAAAACAGATTGCAGACTTTATGGAAAATGGTAATATCAAAAATTCTGTAAATTACCCTGCATGTGATGCCGGCGTATGTGCAACTGCTGCCAGAGTGGCAATCTGCCATAAGAATATACCGGATATGTTAACCAGATTTACCGGCGTGTTTTCCAAGAAATCCATTAATATTGCCAATATGGTGAGTAAGTCAAAGGGAGACTGGGCATATACCATTCTGGATGTGGAATCAGAGATAGACGAGGCGAGCCGGACAGAGCTGGCAGCCATTGAAGGCGTTGTAAAGGTCAGAGTAATCTAAAGAGAGACGGAAAAATATTTCTCTGTAAGAGGTAAATGAAAAAAGTCATGTTATACATGAGTGTATAATATGGCTTTTTTTACACCGGTATTTCATAAAATAGTTATAAGCTTTAAATACTTATGAGTCGTATTCTATAGAATGAGGAGAGAAAAAATGGCGGTTAGCATTTTAATTGCAGATGATGACGACCTGTTGAGAAATCTGGTCAAGGAAGTATTGGAGGAAGAGGGATATACGGTATATGAGGCTGCAGACGGAGAGGCGGCATTGGATATTTTTTGGGAGCATTCTGAGATTGCACTTATCATTCTGGATATTATGATGCCGAAGCTGGATGGTCTGGCAGTGTTGGAAGAAATCCGGGAAAGAGCGGAGGTTCCTGTTTTAATGCTGACGGCATTGGGAGATTCTGCCAGCGAATTATCCTGTCTGCGACAGGGTGCCAGTGATTTTGTCAGTAAGCCCTTTCACTATGAAATACTGGTGGAACGGGTCCGGAATCTGCTGAAGCTGACGAAGGCAGAGAGCCTTGACAGTATACAAACCGGCATTCTGGAAATAGACCCGGTTGGCCATAAGGTGTATGTCAATGAGAAGGAGGTTGTATTAAATAATAAGGAATTCCAGCTATTGGAGTATTTGATACACAACCAGAATATTGTGCTTTCCAGGGAGAAAATTTTAGACCGCATCTGGGGATATGATTATGATGGCGACATCCGCACCATTGATACCCATGTGAAGATGTTAAGGGCAAGCCTTGGGGAGGCTGGCAACTATATTAAGACGATACGTGGAATTGGCTATTCCTTTGAGGAGACATTATGAAAAAGTCGTTAGGAAAGAAAATTTGTTTTATTGGTGTGGCATTAATTGGTTTCTTTGTACTGTTAAATATTATATTGACTTATTTTTTTATGGTACCGTTTTCTGCCTATTTAAATGAAAGGCAGATGAAGGAAATTGTGCTGTCCATAGAGAGCAGGAACGATTATTCGGATGAAAAATTTATGAAATATATAGAGTCAGTCAGTGATGATATGAATACCCAGGTTACGATAATAGATGGCAAGAAAAAGATTATCTGTACAACCAGAGTGACGGATTACCAGAAAAACAAACTGGGCACAGTTACAAATGAACTGTTTGATTCCAATTTTAAAAAAATAGAAAATGGGAAAGCGGTAACTCTGACAAGAATCAAAGGGGATACAAATCAGATTAATATAAAGTTAATTAAAAAAATTGGAGATAACCGGTATGCAATATTATCCCGTTCTTACCGAAGCATGCAGAATGCCACCTATTCCGCAATTATGTTTGATGCTGTGGTAGGGATTATACTGGTTTTGATTGGTTATGTAGTGGTGTCCCGTTTGAGCCGCCGGATTGTAGTGCCAATTGAAAAAATGACGGTGGCGGCGGAGCATATCTCCAACCTGGAATTTGATACCAAGGTGGACATTCAGACAGAAGATGAATTGGGACAGCTGGGAGAATCCATTAATAAAATGTCGGGACATTTGGAGCAGAATCTGGAAATGCTGCAAAATGACGTGGAAAACCGAAAACGGCTGGTGCGGAACCTCTCCCATGAGATAAAATCACCGGTTGCCGTTATAATGGGATACGCAGACCGGCTGAAGTCTGTTATTTCCAGGAACCCGGAAAAGGCACTGCAGTACTGTGAAATTATATCGGATGAAAGCGGCAGGGTGGATATGCTGGTAAAGGAAATGCTGGATTTATCGAAGCTGGAACAGCAGACAAGCGAACTGAACATTGAGAGCTTTACAGCCGGGCAGTTATTCCAGTCCTTGCATAAGCGTTTTGACGAAGAAAACAGTGAAAAAAACATTCAATATGTGGAAGAGTATCACAGGGAGGATTGGCTGTGGGCAGATTATCTTCTGCTGGAACGTGCCGTGTATAATTTAATCAGCAATGCGGTTTTCCATGGCAATACAGATAAAATGCTGATTCGGATAAGGGGAGAGAAAAAGCAGGATTATTATGAAATACGGGTATACAATTCGGGAAGCTTCATACCGGATGAGGAATTATCTTCTATATGGGAAGCATTCAATAAGGTGGACAAGGTGCGGACAAGAGGAAAACAGGGCTCCGGTGTGGGACTTTCTATTGTGAAGGAGGTTGTGGAGGCACATAAGGGCTACTATTCAGTTCAAAACATGGAGGACGGTGTGGAATTTTGTATTGCCATAAAATGCATAAAAAACTTGCTAAATGAAACAGATTAGAGTATTATAATGTAGATTTCATACTGTTGGGCTATGAAACCCGCAGGAATACAGATTAAGAGGAGTTTAGCGATGAGTGAAAAGTTAAAGGTAGGTATCTTAGGTGGTACCGGAATGGTAGGACAGAGATTTATTGCATTGTTGGAGAATCATCCATGGTTTGAGGTGACAACCATTGCAGCCAGTCCGAGAAGTGCAGGAAAAACTTATGCAGAGGCAGTTGGGGACCGCTGGAAGATGGATACTCCAATGCCGGAGGCAGTTAAAGATATTATTGTTCATAATGTAAATGAAGTGGAAGAGGTTGCATCTACGGTTGACTTTGTATTTAGTGCTGTAGATATGACCAAAGAAGAGATTAAGGCAATTGAGGAGGCCTATGCAAAAACCGAGACTCCGGTTGTCTCTAATAACTCTGCCCACAGATGGACGCCGGATGTTCCTATGGTGGTACCGGAGATTAATCCGGAGCATATGAAGGTTATTGATTTTCAGAAAAAACGTCTCGGTACAACCCGTGGATTTGTGGCGGTAAAGCCAAACTGCTCTATCCAGAGTTATGCGCCGGTGCTTACTGCATGGAAGGAATTTGAGCCATATGAGGTAGTGGCAACTACCTACCAGGCAATTTCCGGTGCAGGGAAAACCTTTAAGGACTGGCCGGAGATGGTTGGCAATATTATTCCGTTTATTGGCGGAGAGGAGGAAAAATCAGAGAAGGAGCCTCTGCGTATCTGGGGACATATTGACGAGGAAAAGGGAGAGATTGTGCCTGCCGAGAGTCCGGTTATCACATGCCAGTGTATCCGTGTTCCTGTTTTAAATGGTCATACTGCCGCTGTATTTGTAAAGTTTAAGAAACAGCCTACCAAGGAGCAGTTAATCCAAAAATTGGTGGAATATAAGGGTGTCCCACAGGAATTAGGACTGCCAAGTGCTCCGAAGCAGTTCATCCAGTATATGGAGGAGGATAACCGTCCACAGGTAGCATTGGATGTGGATTATGAGAACGGCATGGGTATTTCCGTAGGCCGTATCCGCGAGGACAGCGTATATGACTGGAAATTCGTAGGTCTTTCCCATAACACGGTGCGTGGCGCTGCCGGTGGTGCAGTTCTTTGTGCAGAGCTTTTGAAGGCACAGGGATATATCACTAAGAAGTAATATGCTTCTAATCCATTATGTATAGAAGCAGGTATAAATGAACAGAAACGCTTGAAAGATGCCGGGAGTCCCGGCATTTTTCTTTTGGGACTTTATTCACTGTAAAAAAAGGTGTATAATTTCATTTATATGAGGGAGAACAGGTAAATCGTATGGATTAGGAGGTATCTTAAAATGGCACATCAGGGTAATGGTCAGGAAGAAGAAAAGAAAGAGATGGTAATCCGCAAAAACGGCGAGCTTGCAATTCCGAGAACGGGCTTGGCAGTAAAGGGAGAATTATCAGTGAAGGGGAAACTGGCAGTGAAGGGCGAGCTGGCAGCGATTAACGAGCTGGCTAACAGGGGTGAGCTGGTTGTACCCGGCGAACTGGACAAAAATAATAACAGTGACCGTATCATCATTGTAGAGAGTATTAAAGCTGCTGTGGAATATTTACAGGAAACACAGGGAAATGTTTTAACCACAACCGGTGCATTGGAGCTTTACGAATATACAAAGCTTGCAGATTATAAGGAAAGGTTGTATTCCAGAGTTCTTCCAAATGGTGGTATTGTAAAGGCATGTGAAAATTTAGGGATTTCCGGCAGGCATCTGATTGGAATGACAGGACCGTTTTCCAAAATGATGAATTATGCAACCCTTAAGGATTATAATATACGGTATCTTGTGACAAAGGATTCCGGTATTTCCAGCGGTTTCCTTGAAAAAATGGAGGCGGCGATGGAACTGGGGGTTACACTGATTGTGGTTGCTGCCCCTTACAACGAGGAAGAGGAAAAGGAAGAGGAGGTTGTAAAGCGGTTAAAGGATAAAGCAGTCGGATAAAGAAAGGAAAAATTGTGGGGAATCTATGACAGGAGGATACAGGCTTGGATATTCAAAAGGTGATAGACGGACTGGATGCGCTTTATGCAGAGCGGCAGAGTGAAAAGGTAGAGGATTATTTATCCTCTAATCTGGAACAGGCGTTACAGGAAAAGGATGTGGGAAGCGCCATTACTATTATTAATGAGCTGATTGGGTTTTACCGGGATGCGTCCCAGTATGACAAGGCACAAATCTATTGTGAAAAGCTTCTGCCCTTTATGGAGCGGGCGGGGCTTAAGGATACCATACACTACGGAACCAGCTGCCTCAACATAGCAAATGCATACCGGGCTTCGGGCAAGCTGGAGACATCCCTGCAATACTACCGCATGGTGTCTGATATTTATGAAAAGGTGCTGGATAAGAAGGATTTCCGGTATGCCGGGTTATATAATAACCTGTCTCTGCTCTATCAGGAAATGGGGCAGTTTGATAAAGCCTGTGAAATGCTTAACAAGGCGCTTCTGATTGTAAGGGAATATCCTGAGGCGGTTGTGGAGCTGGCGGTTACCTACACCAATCTGGCTGCCTCCTGTGTGAAGGCAGGCGACGTAGCTATGGCAAAGGAAAATGTGGCGAAGGGGCTTGCTATCTTTAGAAATGGTCTGACAGAGGATTACCATTACAGTGCGGCGCTTTCCGTGTCGGGAGACGTTCATTTTGCCGCAAAGGAGTATGAACAGGCGGTGCAATGCTATGAGCAGGCAATGACAGCTCTAAGGAAGCATGTTGGTCTGACACACGCTTATTTCCGCATTGTGTCCAACCTTCAGGTAAGCTATGCCGCCCTGCAAAAGCCGGAGGCATTAAAGGGAATGACGCTTGCCAGGGAGTATTATACACAATATGGCAAAGCCGGATTCCAGAAATGGCAGGAGGAATGGAATGCACAGGACGGACATGAAAGGGTGGAATTGTCAGAGCTTTCCTTTGCAAAGGTGGGAGAGGGCTCCGAGTGCTTTGGTGTAGATGACATCCTGTCAATGGACCATGATTTTGGACCGGGCTTTTGTATCTTCGTGACAAAAGAGCAGTACAGCCGGTTTGGAAAAGAGCTGGAGAAGGTCTATGATTCCCTTCCGGAGGACTACCGCGGATTTTCAAAGCCGGAAAAAATCCCGTCAGCGCCCCGGAATGGTGTTATTGTATTGGAGGATTTCTTTGGCAGGATACTCTCCCTGAATGAGAAGGAGCTGGAGTATTTAATCCGGTTCCAGACGCTGCCGGAGGATACATGGCTGAGGATGGAGGACTGGCGGTTAAAAACCGTTACAAACGGGGAGATATTTGACGGCGGGGACTCTCTGTTCGGCAGAATTTATGCAAATCTGCAAAAGGGTTATCCGGAAGGAGTGCGAAGGAGAAAAATGGCGCAGAAGCTGGGAGAAATCTGCCAGGAGGGCCAGTATAATTACCAGCGGCTGATGCAAAGACAGGATATATATGGGGCTTCCCTGATGGTACATTCTTTTGAGGAGCATGTGATGGAATTGCTTTACCTGATAAACGGAGTCTATGCGCCCCATAGAAAATGGATGGTAACGGAGGCGGCTAAGCTGGCAAAGGGAGAAAAAATTCTGGATGGTGTAAAATCCCTTATGGGGAAAATTCCCGACACCGCTTCTTATCAGACAAGGGAGCAGATTGACTGGATTGGAACCACCAACAAAGAGGATGAGGTTTTAATGGCTATAAATGAGATTGCCGCAGAGATAGGGAAGCTTTTAAGGGAAGAGGGATATACGAGGAGCAGCGCCCTTTATTTGGAGCAGCAGATACCGTATATCCTGCAGTTAGCTTAGGGAAGGAAGATAGATATGGAAAAAGAAGAATTGGTAAATGCCATTGTGAAGCTGGAATGGAATGCCTTTGACAAGGTAGATAACCTTGGCGGCAGGGCGGACTGCCAGAATGACTGGAATACGTTTTCGGTTATGCGGAAAAGCCAGTATCTTGCATGGCCGGAAAATCTGCTGGAAAGCTTTTATGTGGATTTTACAGAGGCGAATGAGAAGGGCTGGAATCTGATTACAGAGAAGTATGGACGTATGATGGAGTCCACTGTTCCGGAGGAGTACCGGCTGATTCAGGAGCAGCTTCCTGCCTGCTCTGAGAAAAAACGGGCGGTTGTGAATCAGATTGCGGAGCTTCAGGTGGAATGGATGGAAGAATTTGCGGCGGAGTATCCCCATATGGCGGCAAATGCCAGAAGCATCCGCTCATCGGAGGATACACCGGAAAACACATCCTATGAAACCTATTTAAAGGGAGAGCTTATGACCTATTCAGATTGGACGCTGGGGCTGTACGGCAGATGGATTGTGGAGCTGGAGCACAGCAATCAAAATCTGGCAAAAATCATTATGACCAATACGGCATTGCTCTATGGCTATGAATCCCTGGAGGCCGCAGAAAAAGCGCTGGCGGCACAGGACTGATAGAGGCACAGACATTTGAGGAAATTTTTGGTTGAAAAAGATATCATTTTACTGTATAATCTTGACAGGTGAGTGCTTATACTGTAATGAGTGGTTTAATAAGTACGTATGATATGTGATTTATTTTAAGGAGGATTTTTATAATGGCAACTATTTCAGCAGGCGATTTTAGAAATGGTGTAACGATTGAATTTGAGGGTAACATTTATCAGATTATTGAGTTCCAGCATGTAAAACCGGGTAAGGGCGCTGCTTTTGTCCGTACCAAGTTAAAGAATATTGTGAACGGTGGTGTGGTTGAGAAGACCTTCCGTCCGACTGAGAAGTGTGAGACTGCCCATATTGATAGAAAGAATATGCAGTATCTGTATGAAGATGGAGATTTATATTACTTCATGGATAACGAGACCTATGACCAGATTGCATTGGGTCAGGATGTCGTTGGAGATTCACTTAAGTTTGTTAAAGAGAATGAGAATGTTAAGGTGGTTTCCCATGCAGGGAATGTATTTGCTATTGAGCCGGAAATCAATGTGGTATTAGAGGTTACAGAGTGTGAGCCTGGTGTAAAGGGCAACACGGCAACAGGCGCAACAAAGCCATGTACAGTTGAGACCGGTGCAACCCTTAACGTACCTTTATTTGTTAACCAGGGTGATAAGATTATGATTGATACCCGTACAGGCGAGTATCTTTCAAGAGCATAAGTATTATTATCAAGGCATATATATTAATTTAAGAAAACTATGGAAAGCTGTTTTCCATAGTTTTCTTTTTTTGCGCAAAATCTGGTAATATTCCCGCTGTTTTCACATATATTAAAAGTATGGGAACTGTAAAGTGTTCAGGTACGGGTGCACCGGCTGAAAACAGGGAGGAAATATGGGAAAAAAGAGTGAGATACTGAAAATATTGTCTGCCAAGCTGCGGCGGATTCTGGAATCATCGGATTTGGATTTTGAACGGCTGCAGGAGTTAAGGTTGCGGATGAACGAACCGTTTATTATCATATATAACGGAAATGAATTTTTTGTATCAGAATGTGGAAATCTGGAGAGACGGCCGGAAATGGGGTATCAGATTACCGCAGGCGACATTAAGGAGACTCTGGAATATATCAGCAGTTTTTCCCTCTATGCATATGAGGATGAAATCCGGCAGGGCTTTATTACCGTGCAGGGAGGACACCGCATCGGAATTGCCGGAAAGGTTATATTGGAACAGGAAAGGGTAAAATGTGTGAAGCATATTTCTTTTATTAATATCCGTATGTCCCATGAAAAAAAAGGCTGTGGAAAAAATATACTGCCGTACATATATGAGGGGAAACAAATCTGCCATACCCTGATTATTTCACCGCCGGGCTGTGGTAAAACAACCCTGCTGCGGGATATGGTAAGAATGATTTCGGATGGCTGTGAAAATCACCCGGGAATCAGTGTGGGAGTGGTGGATGAGCGTTCTGAGATTGGAGCCTGTTACCGGGGCGTACCGCAAAATGATGTGGGAATGCGGACGGATATTTTGGACTGCTGCCCGAAGGCGGAGGGTATGCTGATGATGATACGGAGCATGTCCCCAGCCGTTATCGCAGTGGATGAGATAGGAAAAAGGGAGGATATTGACGCCCTGGCATATGTCATGAACTGTGGCTGCCAGATTTTAGCCACGGTACACGGCGCCTCTATTGATGATGTGAAGAATAAACCGATTTTAAGGAAGCTGGTGGAGGAAAAGCTTTTTAAACGCTTTATTGTGCTGGCAGGGGGAAAACAGCCCGGAACCGTTGAAAATATATTTGATGAGCGGGGGAGCGTCTTATATGACTGGAAAAGCCCCAGAGAAGAATGGATACCGGTGGAATGAGGTGAGGCAAATGGCGTTCTTTTGTAAGATAGCAGGAATCATCTGTGTAATGGGGGCTTCCGGTTACCTGTCTGTCAGTATAAGCCGGTTTTTGGAGTCAAGGCGGCGGGAGCTGAGGCGGCTTTACAGCATTTTGCTGCAGCTAAAAAGCGAAATCCAGTATATGGGGAATACACTGCCGGAATGCTTTAAGAGCCTGTCAAAGGGGGCAGGGGAGCCCTTTGAAGAGTGGCTTTTTTCCCTGTCGGACAGGATGGAGGCAAAGGAAAATTCCTGTTTTACGGATATCTGGACAGAGGAGCTTGCACATTTATATGAGAAATCCGCATTGGAGGCGGATGATTTGGAGCCTCTGCGTGAACTGGCGGACAAGCTGGGAAATGTGGATACAACCTCACAGCTTAAGGCGATTGATTACGCACTGCTGCATATTGAGCGGAACCGTACCCTGCTGGAGGATGAAATGAGCCAGAAAAAAAAGGTGGCAGCCACATTAAGTATGTTTGGAGGATTTATGACACTGATTTTACTGTTATAAGGGGATATTTACTATGTCGATTGAAATCATCATTAAAATTGCAGCGCTGGGCATTGTTGTGGCATTGTTAAATCAGGTGCTGAAGCATGCCGGACGGGATGACCAGGCTTTTTTTGTAACCATGGCAGGGATTATTATTGTGCTGACATGGCTGCTGCCATATTTTACGGAACTGTTTTCTTCCATGCAGGATTTATTTGACCTGTGAGACAGGAGGGGTAAAATGAGCTTTTTTAAAATTATATGCGGAGTAGTGATAGGGGTTTTGCTGGCAATCAAATTAAAAAGTCTCAACAGTCCATTGTGGGTTTACCTGTCCCTGGCATTAAGCATATTCGTCCTTTTCTATATATTGAACCGTCTAAGCTTTGTCATGGATTTTTTAGATGATGTGATGGGGGATATCGGACTGGAATCCGGTTATTTTGAAATCCTGATTAAGATTGTGGGGATTTCCTATCTCTGCGAGTTTGCCTCAAATATCTGCAGGGAATCCGGATTTGTTGCGGTGGCAAGCCAGATTGAAATTGGAGGAAAAATGACCATGATGGTGATGAGTATGCCGATTTTAATGGCAATTGTTGAGACAATTACTTCTGTTTTGTGAAAGGAGCATTCTGTGAAAAAAAAGCTTTGCCTTCTGATTTTGTTCATAGGTCTGGTGCTCCTTTTTTGCTGGACATGCGGTATAAGGACAGAGGCCTCCGGGTATGATGACCAGTCCGGGCAGCTGGTGGATACCTATTATGACAGCTTCTATGACAGTGTGGAAATGGATGGGCTGGAGGAGGATTTGAATGCCCTTACCCGGCAGTATGGGCAGACGGAGAGCTTCTCGTTTCTGGATATTTATAATCTGCTGCTGGAGGGGAAGGTGGAGGAGGCAGTCGGACAGGCACTGGAGGGCTTTTATGAGAATATAACCGGTGAAATCATGCAGAACAGGGAACTGCTGGTGCGATTGGTTGTACTGGTTATCATTGCAGCCATTTTCAGTAACTATTCCTCTCTGCTGAAGTTCAGCTATGTGGGGGAACAGGGCTTTTATATTACCTATCTGATGATTGCAGTGCTTTTGATGCAGTCCTTTACCCTTGTTTACGATTTGGCGGAGGAAACGGTTTATTACATAAAAGATATTATGGAGTGTCTGCTGCCTGCATTTTATATGTCTGTTGTTTTGTGTGGCGGACTCACGACATCACAGATGGTAAATTCCATGTTTTTGTGGATGCTGTCCTTTGTGGAAAAGACGCTGCTGGTTATTATCCTTCCGGCAATCCGCATTTATTTTCTAATCGCGCTGTTAAACCAGATTAACACACAGGACCGTTTTTCCAAGCTGGCGGGGCTTTTAAAGCAGGGAATCCGGTTTTTGCTGAAGGCAATTGTCACCGGAATCATCGGCTTAAATGTAATGAAGAGTATACTGGTGCCGGTATATGACAACGCGAAATATAATGTTCTGCAAAAGGGGCTGTCTGTAATTCCGGGAGGTGCGTCTCTATCCGGGCTCAGCACCATTTTACTGGGAGCCGGGGTACTGATTAAAAACAGTGTCGGTATTACGGCAGTGATTGTCCTGCTGGTATTGGGGAGTATTCCGTTGTTAAAGATTTTCTGCTTTTATATTGTGTACCGGGTGATTCTGGCGCTGGTCCAGCCTATCAGTGACAAGCGGATTCTGTCGGGAATCCAGGCGGCGGCAGACAGTACAGGGATTTTACTGCGGGCAGCTGCCACCTCCATTGTATTATCGGTGCTTTCCATTGCGATTGTCATCCTGACAACAAATGTGAAGCTGTATACAGGATAGGTAATTGCGAAATTCTCTATTCGTTACCGACCGTTGTGCAATATATACAATATCAACGCTAGGTACGCTTTTGCTGCTTGTCGCTCGTAGTGGTACGTAAGGTGCCAAAATACGGCACCTAAGTACCAACGGCTCCAAAGCACCCTGCTTATGATATTGTATATATTGCACAACTGGGTTTTGAAAATAGAGAGTTTCGCAATTACTTAATAGAAGCGGAAAAAGAAAGGATAGTATTTGGTGTAAAGTATGGAAATGATTCTTTCCTGGGTAAAAAGTGGATTATTGTTTGGAATACTTGCTTCCGTTATTCTGATGCTGAGTCCGAATAAATCCTATCAAAAACATATTGGAATGGTGGTAGGGCTGCTGTTTATTCTCGTTATGCTGCATCCGGTAATGGAGATTTTCCAGGTGGATGGCAGTACCTATGCGGCATATATCCGCAATTTTCTGATGCTGGAAACGGAAGAGGATGGCGTATCCGATTCCAATCGTGAACTCTATGAGGAATCCCTGAACATACAGCTGATGGCAAATTTTCAGGAAAGTAACTATTCGGTAAAGGAAGTGCGTACAACGGTGGATGAAACCGGTCAGGTACAGGAGGTGGCAATTTTGTTTGACGGTGAGGCAAGGGGACTGGAAAAGCTGGAGCTGTATCTGAAAAATTTATTTGGAGAGGAGGTTGTGATTACTTATGGGAGCAGGTGAAGAGGAAGAAACAAAGAACCAGGAGGAAACAGAGCAGAAAAAAATGCCGGACATGGAGAAATTATCTCTCGGTCTGATAAAAAATCTGAAATTATCCAAGGAAAAAAAGGAAAAGGTAATCATCCTGTTTCTGTTAGGGGTGTTCTTTCTGCTGATTGCAACTCCGGTATCCTCCTTTTCCGGCAAAGAGAAAAAGACAACCTCAGAGAAAGAGGCAGATGTTTCGGATAAGACGGTAGAAAATAGTAAAAAGGATGCATATATTGAGGAGCTGGAGAATAAGCTAGAACAAACCATAGGAGGTATGGAGGGCGCAGGAAAGGTTTTGGTCATGATTACGCTTAAGGATAATGGTGAAAAGATATTAGACAAGAACCAGCCCTATGAGAGCCAGACGGAAAAAAGTAGTGAAGAGGGTAAGGAGACGGAGAGCACCAGTATCAAAAGTGACCAGGAAACTGTCTTGATTGAAGAAGGAGGGGATACGACACCGATTGTTGTCCAGGAGCTATATCCTGATATTGAGGGAGTAGTGGTGGTTTGTGAGGGTGGCGATAATTCTGAACTCGCCCTTCGTATTAAAGAGGCAGTAGAGGCATTATTTTCAATTGATGCCCATAAAATAGTAGTGTGTAAATTGCAGCAATAATGCAAACAGCAGAAAGAGAGGATTTTTATGAAGAAGATTTTCAAAAAAAATCAGGTTATTATAACGGCGCTGGCAATTATGATTGCGGTGGCGGGATATCTGAATTTTACCAGTGATAAACAGGTCTTAAATACTTCTGTTGAAAATATGGAAAGCGAAGGTGCCAGCGGAAATTCAGATGATGCGGCAGTGAGTGCTGCAGTGGAAGATACGGTAGATGGGCAGGAGCTGGCGCAAAATGAGGATGCTTCCAGTGAAGCGGCAGAGGAGAACGGGACTGCGGAGGCTGACAAGGACGAACAGTCCGGGGAGGATACAGATGTGGCAGACGCCAGCCTGGACGAAAACGGGGACCCGATTGAATCCGACAAAGTGGGAGAAACTGTACTTACCAATGCCTCTGTGACATTGTCCCAGGCAAAGCTGAACAGGGAACAGACCCGTTCTAAAACAAAGGAAATGCTTCTTGAGATTATCAATAATGAAAATTTATCCGAGGATTCCAAAAAGGATGCTGTTAACAAAATGCTGTCAATGACGGAGCGCATGGAGAAGGAAGCGGCAGCGGAAACCCAGCTTGCGGCAAAGGGATTTGCAGATTCCATTGTGAGTATTTCTGATGAGAGTGTGGATGTTACCTTGAGTATTGCGGAGCTCACCGATACCCAGCGAACACAGATTGAAGATATCATTACCCGTAAGACCGGGTGTGAGCTTAACCAGATTGTAATTACAACCGCAAATTAAAACAGGAGAAGCTGTGGTTTTGCACTTTGTGTGCTGGCCACAGCCTTTTCTGTTGCCAGGCATATGAGAAAATGCTCCAGTGAACCATTTTTGAGTCTTTAAGCAGATTAAAGCTTTATAAATGCAGGCGTCCGGTTCTTAAATACGGTATAATACCGGAAACCGCAGTCTTTCAGCATTTCTTCTGCCACATCAAAGCTGGCGCCTATATCATGTTTTACATGGGCATCGCTTCCCACGGTAACGATTTCGCCGCCCATGGCTTTGTAAAGGCGCAGCGCATCGATATGAGGGTGGGCAAAGCCAAGGCTTGGGATTCCCTTGGTGTTGATTTCGATTCCCTTTCCCTTGCCAATCAGCTCCTTAAACAGTTCTTCAAAAATATCCTGGTAATCAGAAAAACGGTAGACAAAGGATTTGTCAGGACAGTACCGCACCGCATAGTCCAAGTGTCCGTATACATCAAAGGCATCTGTCAGACGGACATTTTCTACCTCAGACATAAAATATTCCCGGTAAGCCTCCACATTTGTTTTCCCGGCATAATATTCCGGATAGAAGGGGTCGCCGTTTGTCAGGGAGGTCAGGTGGGAGGAGCCTATTATGAAATCAAAGGGGTATTTGTCGGAGAGGGTGGCGATTTTAGGCGCAGTCTCCGGACAGATTCCCTGCTCCACCCCAAGCCGGAGTTCGATTTTATCTCTGTAAAGCTCTCTTAAAGAAAGAAGTTCCTTTACATATGTCTCAAAATCCAGCTGAAAATCCATGGAAGGCGCCGAAGGGTGAACCGGGAAATCCATGTCATGATGGTCTGTAAAATAGATATAGGGAAAGCCCTTCGCAATTGCTGTCTCTATAATTGCCTCCGGTTTTTCTGTGGAATCCGATGAAAAATATGAATGAACATGCATATCAGTGGCTATCATAGTAAAGTACCTTCTTTCTGAATTAGAATATCTGATATTTTAGCACAGGAATTTTGTATCGTCCATAAATTCGTAATAAAAACGTATTTACTACTTGAAATTTTATTTCAAAAAAGGTATTATATGGACATGGGTCCGCTTCAGAAGGGCGGCGACCAAATTTAATAATTCAAAACTTTAGGAGGAATTTATTCATGGCAGTAAAAGTTGCAATCAATGGATTTGGACGTATTGGACGTCTTGCATTCAGACAGATGTTCGGAGCTGAGGGATATGAGGTTGTTGCTATTAACGACTTGACAAGCCCTAAGATGTTAGCTCACTTATTAAAGTATGACTCTTCACAGGGTAAATACGAGAAGGCTGACACCGTAACAGCTGGCGAGGATTCCATCACAGTTGATGGTAAGGAAATCAAGATTTATGCTTTCCCAGATGCTAACAATTGTCCATGGGGAGAATTAAATGTAGACGTAGTATTAGAGTGTTCAGGTTTCTACTGCAGCAAGGATAAGGCTCAGGCTCATATCAATGCTGGCGCTCGTAAGGTAGTTATTTCTGCTCCAGCAGGTAATGACCTTCCTACAATCGTTTACAACACAAACCATGAGACATTGAAGGCAGAGGATACTATCATTTCTGCAGCTTCTTGTACAACAAACTGTTTGGCACCTATGGCTGACGCTCTTAACAAGTATGCAGCTATCCAGTCTGGTATCATGGTAACAATCCATGCTTACACAGGTGACCAGATGACTCTTGATGGTCCTCAGAGAAAGGGTGACTTGAGAAGATCCCGTGCAGCAGCAGTTAATATCGTTCCTAACTCAACAGGTGCAGCTAAGGCAATCGGTCTTGTTATTCCAGAGTTAAATGGTAAGTTAATCGGTTCTGCTCAGCGTGTTCCTACCCCAACAGGTTCTACAACCATCTTAACAGCAGTTGTTAAGGGTGCAGATGTTACTGTTGACGGTATCAACGCAGCAATGAAGGCAGCATCTAACGAGTCATTCGGTTATAACGAGGACGAAATCGTATCTTCTGATATCGTTGGTATGAGATATGGTTCTTTATTCGATGCTACTCAGACAATGGTAGCTAAGGTAGCTGATGACTTATATGAGGTACAGGTAGTTTCTTGGTATGATAACGAGAACTCTTACACCAGCCAGATGGTTAGAACAATTAAGTACTTCTCAGAGTTAGCATAATCCATATTCTAAAATTAGAATTATTAAGACCTAAAGGGGTCCGGTCTATTTGGACCGGACTCTTTTTTCTATTAAAAATAAAACTAGGAGGTTTTTTCAATGTCACTTAATAAGAAATCAGTAGATGATATCAATGTAAAAGGTAAAAAGGTGTTAGTTCGTTGTGATTTTAACGTACCTCTTGATGCAGACTTAAATATCACAGACGAGAACCGTTTAGTGGCAGCTTTACCTACCATTAAGAAATTAATTGCAGATGGCGGTAAGGTTATTCTTTGTTCTCATTTAGGCAAGCCAAAGGGAGAGCCAAAGCCTGAGTTATCTTTAGCACCGGTTGCAAAGAGACTTTCTGAGTTATTAGGACAGGAAGTTAAGTTTGCAGCAGACCCGGAAGTTGTTGGAGCAAATGCCAAGGCTGCTGTAGAGGCAATGCAGGACGGTGAGGTTGTTCTTTTAGAGAATACCCGTTACCGTGCAGAGGAGACAAAGAACGGAGAGGCATTCTCAAAGGAATTGGCTTCTTTATGTGATGTATATGTAAATGATGCATTTGGTACTGCACATAGAGCACACTGCTCAAATGTTGGTGTTACGGAATTTGTTGACACTGCAGTAGTTGGTTACTTAATGCAGAAGGAGATTGATTTCTTAGGCAATGCAGTAAATAATCCGGAGAGACCGTTTGTAGCTATTCTTGGTGGTGCAAAGGTATCTTCTAAGATTTCCGTTATCAATAACTTATTAGAGAAGGTTGACACCTTAATCATTGGTGGTGGTATGGCTTATACCTTTATGGCAGCTCACGGTGAGGAAGTTGGTAAGTCTTTATTAGAGGAAGACTATAAGGAATATGCATTAGAGATGGAGAAGAAGGCAGAAGAGAAGGGCGTTAAGTTATTAATTCCTATCGATACTGTTGTGGCAGATGATTTCTCCAATGATGCAAACCGCAAGGTAGTAGGACGTGGTGAGATTCCGGCAGACATGGAAGGTCTTGATATCGGACCTAAGACAGCTGAGTTGTTCGCAGATGCAGTTGCAGGCGCTAAGACAGTTGTTTGGAATGGACCTATGGGATGCTTCGAGATGCCTAACTTTGCAGCCGGTACAATTGCAGTAGCAGAGGCAATGGCTAAGTTAGAGGGAGCAACCACAATCATTGGTGGTGGTGATTCTGCAGCCGCTGTTAACCAGTTGGGCTTTGGTGACAAGATGACTCACATTTCAACAGGTGGCGGTGCTTCTCTTGAGTTCTTAGAGGGTAAGGAGTTACCAGGTGTAGCTGCCGCTAACGATAAGTAAGAACTTAACGAGCACAAGCAAAGCGCAGTGCGAGTTTAGTTCGAACTTATGCCAGCGCAGTTAGCGAACACGAGCCGAAGGCGAAGGGTGAGCTTACTAAGCAGGTATAAGTAAGAATAATACCGAAACCAACAGGCACAATGAAGATTTTACAGAAGAGAAAACTTGCAACAGCAAATTTTCTCTTCCACAAATTTAATATAAGGAGAAACAGACATGGCAAGAAAGAAAATTATCGCCGGTAACTGGAAAATGAACAAAACTCCTAGTGAGGCGGTTGCATTAATTAATGAATTAAAGCCGTTAGTAGCAAATGACGAAGTCGATGTAGTATTCTGTGTACCGGCAATTGACTTATCCGCAGCAATCGAGGCGGCAAAGGGAACCAATATTGAAATCGGTGCTGAGAATATGTATTTTGAGGAAAGCGGTGCTTATACAGGAGAAATCGCTCCGAATATGTTAACCGATTTAGGTGTTAAATATGTTATTATCGGTCACTCAGAGAGACGTGAGTACTTTGCAGAGACCGATGAGACGGTTAACAAGAAGGTATTAAAGGCATTTGAGCATGGTATTACACCAATCATTTGCTGTGGTGAGTCTTTAACGCAGAGAGAGCAGGGAATCACAATTGACTGGATTCGTCAGCAGATTAAGATTGCGTTCTTAAACGTTACAGCAGACCAGGCTAAGACAGCTGTTATTGCTTATGAGCCAATCTGGGCTATCGGAACCGGTAAGACAGCTACCTCTGACCAGGCAGAGGAAGTATGTGCAGCAATTCGTCAGGTAATCGGTGAGATTTATGATGAGGCAACTGCAGAAGCAATCCGTATCCAGTACGGCGGTTCTATGAATGCAGGCAACGCAGCTGAGTTACTTGCAAAGCCGGACATTGACGGCGGTTTGGTAGGCGGAGCTTCCCTGAAGCCGGAATTTGGACAGATTGTAAACTACAATAAATAAGAGGAATGATAAAAAGGACTGCTGTTCAGTTAGACTTGTGTCTTGTATTCTGTGACAGGAGTCCTTTTTGCTGTCTGTAGCAGCTCTAATTGATATTTGGTAGTATGATGGCTTCTTTATTTTGTGCTTGTCTTATCAAGGTAAAAAAGGTATAATATTTAACGTATATTGTAAAACAAGAGGAAAGAGGTATCAAAATGTACAAAATTGTTAGTAAAGAAACCCTCAACAGTGCAGTTGAGTTGATGGAAATCGAAGCACCATTTGTGGCAAACAAATGTGAGGCGGGTCAGTTTATTATTGTTCGTGTAGATAAGGATGGTGAGAGAATACCTCTTACAATTGCGGATTATGACAGAGAGAAGAAAACCGTAACAATTATTTATCAGGTGGTTGGCTATTCCACAGAGCTGCTTTCAAAGAAAAAGGCAGGAGAATATGTAGAGGATTTTGTAGGACCATTGGGGCAGCCTGCTCCGTTACATAAATGCGGTCATGTAATTGGTGTGGCTGGTGGAGTTGGTTCTGCACCGCTTTATCCACAGCTTAGAAAGCTTCATGAGATGGGAGTAAAGGTGGATGTGATTATTGGCGGACGTTCTGCAGAGTTTGTTATCCTGAAGGAGAAATTTGAGGAGTTCTGCGATAATGTATATATTGCAACGGATGACGGAAGTCTTGGCACGAAGGGATTCGTGACAACCGTATTGCAGGAACTGATTGACAAGGGAGAGAAGTTTGATGAGGTCATTGCCATTGGACCTTTAATTATGATGAAAAATGTGGTTAATGTGACAAAACCGCTTGACATCCCGACAGCAGTTTCCCTGAATCCGATTATGATTGATGGTACCGGAATGTGCGGCGGCTGCCGTGTAACTGTTGGCGGACAGACAAAGTTTGCCTGTGTAGACGGTCCTGATTTTGACGGCTTTTTGGTGGATTTTGATGAGTGCATGAAGAGACAGGGAATGTTCAGGGAGGAAGAGCATACCTGTAAGCTGGCAAATGCGTAAAGAGATGAAAGCAAAAAAGATTCGATGAATTTGTAATTAGCTGCAAAATGATTAAAGGAGATATACAGATGGAAAGAAATATGAGTATGACAAAGGTGGCTATGCCGGAGCAGGAGCCAGATGTTAGAAATAAGAATTTTTCAGAGGTGGCATTGGGATATACCAAAGAGATGGCAATGGAGGAGGCTGCAAGATGCCTGAACTGTAAGCATAAGCCGTGTATGGACGGCTGTCCGGTAAATGTTCCAATTCCGGGATTTATTGAGAAGGTGGCAGAAGGGGATTTTGATGCCGCATATGAGATTATTACAAGCGAAAATGCACTTCCTGCAATCTGCGGACGTGTATGTCCACAGGAAAACCAGTGCGAGGGAAAATGTGTCCGCGGCATTAAGGGTGAGCCGGTGGCAATCGGACGTCTGGAGCGTTTTGTGGCAGATTACCATATGGCAAATGCACAGCCTGCCCAGGTTGATATTGAGAAGAACGGAAAGCGGGTTGCTGTTGTGGGCTCTGGTCCTGCAGGTATTACCTGTGCAGGGGAGCTGATTAAGAAGGGCTATGATGTAACGGTATTTGAGGCGTTACATAAGGCTGGCGGAGTGCTTAGCTACGGTATTCCGGAATTCCGTCTGCCAAAGGATTTGGTTGCAAAAGAAATCGAGACGGTTGAGAAGCTTGGCGTAGATATTGAGACAAATGTAATCGTGGGACGTTCCGTTACCATTGACGAGCTGATGGAGCAGGGCTATGAGGCTGTGTTTGTAGGCTCCGGTGCAGGTCTTCCAAGATTTTTAAATATTCCTGGTGAAAATTTACTTGGTGTATATTCTGCAAATGAATTTTTAACCCGTGTAAACCTGATGAAGGCGTACAAGTTCCCGGAGACGCCGACACCTGTCAAGGTAGGGAAAAAGGTTGCCGTTGTGGGTGCCGGTAATGTGGCGATGGATGCGGCAAGAACAGCGAAGCGCCTTGGTGCGGAAGAGGTATATATTGTATACAGACGTTCAGAGGAAGAGCTTCCTGCGAGAGCAGAAGAGGTACATCATGCCAAGGAAGAGGGCATTATCTTCAAACTATTAAATAATCCTTGTGCAATCCATGGCGAAGATGGATGGGTAACCGGCATTGAGGTTATCAAACAGGAGTTAGGCGAGCCGGATGAGTCTGGAAGACGTTCTCCGAAGCCGATTGAGGGTTCTAACTATGTTATAGATGTAGATACGGTTGTAATTGCAATCGGACAGAGCCCGAATCCGTTAATCCGCCAGACAACACCGGGACTGGATACCCAGAAATGGGGAGGTATCATTGTAGAGGAAGATACCATGAAGACCAGCAAGGACGGTGTGTATGCAGGTGGAGATACTGTTACAGGTGCAGCTACGGTTATTCTTGCCATGGGTGCAGGCAAAAAGGCGGCAAAAGCCATTGATGAATATCTGACAGCTAAATAAATAAAAAATATATAACCCGGTGGTAAATGCTATCGGGTTATCATTTTCAAAATGGAGGTAGCATATGTTAAGTGATAGTTATATGGAACAGGCAGTGAGTGCAAAGCCAGGTAAAAATTACTATATCCAGCTTTTCTTATGTGTTCTTTTAGCGGTGGCAGGGATTGTTCTTTTCCTGTTTACGGGAGCGTTGGGACTGCTGGTTTTTATTGTGGGAATTTGTCTGTTTTTCTATTGTCTGGGAAATCATAATCTGGAATATGAATATACCCTGACCAATGGAAGTGTAGAGATTGCGGCAATCTATAATGCAAGCAGGAGAAAAGAGCTTATGAGCTTTGAATTAGACCAGGTGACAATGATTGTTCCAAAGGATTCACCGCGTATTTCCACTGAGAATTTTGCAAAGAAACGGGATTATTCTTCCCGAACCGGAAAGGGACAGGTGATTTCCCTCGTAATAGAATCAGATGGAAGGAAGGAGCTTGTTTCCATGGAGCCGGATGAAAGGCTTCTGGCGCATATCAAGACCTTTGCGCGAAATAAGATGTACGATTTATGAAAGATAATATTATATTAATAGGGATGCCAAGCAGCGGCAAGAGTACCATTGGCGTAGTGCTTGCTAAAGCCCTGGGATACCGGTTCGTTGATTCGGATTTGGTTATTCAGGAGCGCACGGGACTTTTGCTGAGTGAAATCATAGACGGACAGGGATTAGATGGATTTAATAAAATTGAGAATGAGGTGAATGCATCCATGGATTACCATAAGGCGGTTATTGCCACCGGCGGCAGTGTAATCTACGGAAAAGAGGCGATGGAGCATTTAAAATCCATTGGGACGGTTATTTATATTGAGCTTTCCTATGAAACCCTGTGTGAGCGGATTGGGGATTTGACCAAACGCGGGGTATCCATCCGTGTGGGACAGACATTCCGGGATTTATATGAGGAGAGAAAGCCTCTTTATGAGCGCTATGCAGACATTACGATACATGCGGAGCATTTGAATATCCGGGAGCTGGTTCATCTGATGAAGAAGGAGCTGTCCCTGTAGGATAGAAAAATTAAATATTTTTGGATATTTTTATTTTTATTGCAAAATCTTTTTAATATGGTAAACTGTTTAAGGGAATACCGGAAGCAATCAGGCTTCTTAAAATACATTATAAAAGGAGACAAGTTATGAGTAAAAAACCAGTTGTTTTAATGGTACTTGATGGTTATGGTTTAAATGACAGGACAGAGGGAAATGCAATCGCAATGGCAAATACCCCTGTTATGGATAAGTTGATGAAGGAATGTCCGTTTGTTCCTGGAAATGCTTCCGGGCTGGCAGTTGGTCTGCCGGACGGACAGATGGGAAACTCAGAGGTTGGTCATATGAATATCGGTGCAGGACGTATTATTTATCAGGATTTAACGTCCATTACCAAGGCAATTGAGGACGGTGACTTCTTCCAGAACGAGGCGTTATTAGAAGCCATTGATAACTGTAAGAAAAATGGCTCTGATTTACACTTGTGGGGCTTGCTGTCAGACGGTGGTGTGCACAGCCATAATACCCATGTGTATGGTATTTTAGAGTTATGCAAGAGACAGGGCTTTCACAATGTGTATGTGCATCCGTTTTTGGATGGACGTGATACACCTCCGGCTTCCGGAAAGGATTATGTAGCCGAGCTGGTGGCTAAAATGAAAGAGATTGGTGTCGGAAAGGTAGCTTCTTTATCCGGACGTTATTATGCAATGGACAGGGATAACCGCTGGGACCGTGTGGAAAAGGCATATGCAGCGTTAGCCTACGGCGAAGGTGAGACTGCAGAAGACCCGGTACAGGCTATGGAGGATTCCTATGCGAAGGAAGTAACGGATGAATTTGTGCTTCCTACTGTTATTATGGAGAATGGTAAGCCGGTGGCAACTGTGAAACCGAAGGATTCCGTTATCTTCTTCAACTTCCGTCCAGACCGTGCAAGAGAGCTTACAAGAGCCTTCTGTGATGATGATTTTACAGGCTTTGAAAGAAGAAATGGACGTATACCGGTTACCTATGTATGCTTTAAGGATTATGATGAATCCATTCCAAATAAGCTGGTTGCATTTAAGAAGCAGTCTATTAAGAATACCCTTGGCGAGTATCTTGCAAAGATGGGTAAGAAGCAGCTACGGCTTGCAGAGACGGAAAAATATGCCCATGTTACATTCTTCTTCAACGGCGGTGTAGAGGAGCCGAATAAGGATGAGGACAGAACTTTAGTAAAATCTCCATCTGTTGCAACCTATGATTTACAGCCGGAGATGAGTGCACCGGAGGTTGGTGAGAAGCTGGATGCTGCTATTACCTGTGGGGAATATGATGTAATTATTATTAATTTTGCAAATCCAGATATGGTGGGACATACCGGCGTAATTCCTGCTGCAGTTAAGGCAGTTGAACGTGTGGATGCCTGTGTGGGCTCTGCAGTGGAGGCAGTGAAGAAGGTGGATGGTGTTTTGTTTATCTGTGCCGACCATGGAAATGCAGAGAAAATGATTGATTACGAAACCGGTAATCCACATACAGCCCATACCACGAACCCGGTACCGTTTATTCTTGTAAACTATGGGGATGTGAAGCTGCGGGAGGGCGGCTGCCTTGCAGATATTGCACCAACCCTGTTGGAGATTATGGAGCTTCCTCAGCCGGCTGAAATGACAGGAAAGAGCCTGATTGTAAAATAGGAACAGCAATTTTATAAATGAATTTATATGGAAAAGAGGATATGCCACAAAAGAAAATAGAGGGCATATCCTCTTTTTATAGGTAAAATACATCGAAGCCATATTATCTGTATAAAACTTTAAAATGTGGAAATACTTGCTAGTAAAGTAATTTGATAGGAAGGGATAATTTCATGAAAGAGTATGAGATTTTAGATGTACATGCAATTGAGATACTGGACTCAAGAGCCAATCCAACACTAGAGGTTACGGTTACTTTAAAAGATGGAATTACAGGAAGTGCAGCGGTTCCCAGCGGGGCATCCACCGGACAGTATGAGGCCCATGAGCTTCGGGACGGCGACAAGCGCCATCTGGGAAACGGTGTGGAGCAGGCTGTCAATAATGTAAATACAAGGATTGCTGATAAAATCATCGGAATGAATGTATTAGAACAGGTGAAAATTGACCGGCTGCTGATTCAGGCAGATGGAACGGAAAATAAGTCAAAATATGGTGCAAACGCAATTCTGGGGGTTTCCCTGGCATGTGCCCAGGCGGCTGCTAACGCAGTGGGTCTTCCGTTGTACCGCTATATTGGAGGGACAAATGCGAAGGTTCTGCCTATCCCTATGATGAACATATTAAATGGAGGAAAGCATGCGGATAACACAGTGGATATACAGGAGTTTATGATTGCTCCGGTGGGTGCTGATAATTTTTCCCAGGCAATGGAAATGGCATGTGAAATTTACCACCAGTTAAAACAGGTATTGAAGGGAAAGGGACTGGCTACAGGTGTAGGGGATGAAGGCGGATTTGCACCGGACCTTGCCACCACCTCAGATGCCCTGGATTTAATTGTGGAGGCAGTGGAAAAGGCCGGCTACCGTCCGGATAATGATATAAGGATTGCTTTGGATGCTGCGGCTTCTGAATTATATGATGAAAATTCTGAGCTGTATTATTTTCCGGGAGAAAGTAAAATGGCAGGAAAAGATATCTACCGGAATGCAGAGGAAATGGTGCAGTATTATGAGGATTTGGTGGAGCGTTACCCCATTTTTTCGCTGGAGGACGGATTGAATGAAAATGATATGAAGGGCTGGAAGCTTCTGACTTACCGGCTGGGTGACAAGCTGCAGCTGGTGGGAGACGATTTGTTTGTCACAAATACAAAACGGTTGTCCGACGGCATCCGGGACAACATTGCAAATGCGATTTTAATAAAGTTCAATCAGATTGGGACATTGACAGAGACCATGGATGCCATTGAAATGGCGAAAAATGCGGGCTATAAGACCATTGTGAGCCACCGTTCCGGCGAGACGGAGGATACCTTTATTGCAGATTTGGCAGTTGCAGCCGGTTCCGGGCAGATTAAAACCGGAGCACCCTGCAGAAGTGACCGCACGGCAAAATATAATCGTCTGTTAAAGATTGAAGAGGAGATTGGAAAGGTTTCCGAGTATGCTTTCCGCTAAGCGGACTAATATTTTCCAAAAAACTGCTTGTCTTTATGAAAACACTGTGTTACAATACCGATTAGTGAGTTTTTTCGGAATAGGAGGTGTTTTTTGTGAAGACAGCACTTACAGTCGTATTTGTAATTATATGCGCTATTATTATAGTATTGGTATTATGTCAGGAAGCGAAGGATAACGGTTTGGGAAGTCTTGCAGGAGGAAGTTCCAATGCAGACACCTACTGGAGTAAGAACAAGGGGCGTTCCAAAGAAGGTTTTTTAGTGTTGGCAACAGCCATCGGTGTTGCACTATTCTTAATATTAGCCCTGGTGATTAGTTCTAAGTTTTTAAATTAGGATTTCGGAGCTGCTGCATAATATGTAGCGGCTCTTATCTTTTTACAGAGTAATATGTATCCGGGGAGAAATTGTTTGGTTTATGAAGAAAAATAACATGTCAGATTATGAGGAGAAAAAAAACAGAATAGTAAGCGTTATAAATGACAAGCATTACAAACCCTTAAAACAGAAGGAGCTTGCATTTTTGTTGCAGGTTTCCCCGGAGGACAGAGAGGAATTCAGGAATATCCTTGCAGACCTGGTAAAAGAAGGAAAGGTCTTACTGACGAAAAGAGGAAAGTACCAGTCCTTATCCGAAGTCACAAAGATTGGAACCTTTATTGGACATCAGAAGGGATTTGGCTTTGTATCAGTGGAGGGGGAAGAGGAAGATTACTTTATTGCAGACCACGCCACCGGCGGAGCCATGCATAACGACAGGGTGATGATTCAGATTACCGGAGCGCCGGAGGGAAAAAGGAAGGAAGCCCGTGTTCTCCGCATTGTTGAGCACGGAAATGATGAGGTTGTGGGCTATTTTCAAAAGGGGAAAAGCTTTGGCTTTGTCATCCCGGATAACCAGAAGCTTTCGGATGATATTTTCATTTCAAAGAAAAACAGTATGGGCGCAGTTACCGGACATAAGGTTGTGGTAAAGCTTACAGGCTTTGGAGGAGAACACAGGAAGCCGGAGGGGAAGGTTGTTGAGATACTGGGACATGTAAATGACCCGGGCACGGATATCTTATCCATTGTCAGAGCGTATAATCTGCCTATGGATTTTCCGGACAATGTTATGCAGTATCTGGAGAGGATTCCGGATTCCGTATCTTTGGAGGAAACAGAGGGCAGGCTGGATATTCGCAGCTGGCAGACGGTGACCATTGACGGGGAAGATGCAAAGGATTTGGATGATGCCATAACCCTGACAAAGGGGGAAAACGGGTATCAGCTCGGAGTGCACATCGCAGATGTGACCCATTATGTGAAGGAGCATTCTGCGCTGGATAAAGAGGCATTGAAACGGGGAACCAGTGTGTATCTGGTGGACCGTGTGATTCCCATGCTGCCCCATAAGCTGTCTAACGGTATCTGTTCCCTGAACCAGGGAGAGGACAGGCTGGCATTGTCCTGCATTATGGATATTGATTTTAGCGGAAGGGTAATCGGACATCAGATTGCAGAAACCGTGATTCATGTAGACCGCAGAATGAGTTACCGCCAGGTGGATGCCATATTGAAAATGAATGCGGTTGTGAACCATGGCGTCTATGACGGTATAGATTACAGCAGGGATACCGGTGTAAAGCCGGAGGACATTACACTGGTTTTAAATGACGGTACAGAAATATCAGGTGTACAGATATTGGAGGAATACAGGGAATATATTGCGTATTTTTCCGATATGCTGGAGCTTTCCGGGCTCATACGGGCAAAGCGTATGGCGAGAGGCTCCATTGATTTTGACTTCCCGGAGGCGAAGATAAAGCTGACGGAGGCGGGGGAGCCGATTGAAATTAATCCCTGCGACCGCAATCCGGCACATAAAATAATCGAGGATTTTATGCTGATGGCAAACGAGACGATTGCAGAGGATTATTATTGGCAGGAGGTTCCCTTTGAATTCCGTACCCATGGGGAGCCGGATGCGGAGAAGGTGGAGAAATTAAGCCATGTGATGGCGGGCTTTGGCTATTATTTCAAGTCTTCCGGCGACAGTATTCATCCAAAGGAATTCCAGAAGCTGTTAAAGAAGCTGGAGGGAACTCCCGAGGAGGGCTTCATCAGCCGCATCACCCTGCGCACCATGCAGCAGGCAAGGTATTCCACGGAATGTACAGGACATTTTGGTCTTGCCACAAAATATTACTGTCATTTTACCTCACCAATCAGAAGGTATCCGGATTTGCAGATTCACCGGATTATCAAGGAAAATCTGCATGGCAGGCTGAATGAAAAAAGACTGGAGCATTACAGAAGTATACTGCCGATGGTGGCAGAGTCAAATTCCAGTAATGAGCGCAGGGCACAGGAGGCAGAACGTGAGGTTGAAAAGCTCAAAAAAGTGCAATATATGAGCCGGCGCATCGGAGAGGAGTTTGATGGAATCATTTCCAGTGTTACCGCATATGGTTTTTATGTGGAGCTTGCCAATACCGTGGAGGGAATGGTACGGATTAACACTATTCCGGATGACTTTTATATTTACAGTGACGAGACCATGTCGATTGTGGGTAAGGAATCGGGAAAGACCTATGCCATGGGACAGGCGGTGAAGGTGAGGGCGGTTCATGCAGATAAGCTTTTGCGCATTATCGATTTTGAACTGGTGGAAGAACCGGAGCTTATGGAAACGGACTATAATGAACAGGAATTAATTGACCGATATAAAAATAAACCTGTTCACGGAGAGGAGAAAGAAGGGACAACATGCCAAAACAAAAGGGAGAACGGTTGATTGCCAACAACAAAAAGGCATATTTTGACTATTTTATAGATGAGAAATTTGAGGCGGGGATAGAGCTTCATGGAACAGAGGTAAAATCCCTCCGCCTTGGACACTGCAGTATTAAGGAAGCGTTTGTTGCAGTGGAAAATGGCGAGGTAGTTATTCGTCAGATGCATATTTCACCCTATGAAAAGGGAAATATATTTAACAAGGACCCGCTTCGTCCCAGAAAGCTGCTGCTTCACCGGTATGAGATTAATAAGATAATGGGGCAGGCAAAAATGAAGGGGTATACCATCGTACCGCTTAAAGTATATTTTAAGGACAGTCTGGTTAAAGTAGAGATTGGTCTTGCGAGAGGTAAAAAGCTGTACGATAAGAGAAATGATATTGCCAAAAAGGATATGAAGCGGGAAGCAGAAAAAGAGTTTAAAATACGGAATATGAGATAAAAGTATGAATTTTGATGTTCACGAAAATTTCGATTTTATTTTTTCACAATATGTGGTATGATTATATTTCGTAAGGTGGGCATGAAAGAATATGTATGCAAAACGGGCAAAGCATAGGAAATGCACGACAGGGAGGATAATATGAGCCAGGCAAAAGTTGATAAGAGAAAATACGAGAAAAAACACCGCAAAGAGCTTGAAAAAAAGCGAAAAATCAGAACAGCAGTTAAATGTGTGACGGCAGCGCTGGTTATCGGGGCAATTATCGGTGTCCCCCTTGGGATAAAAATATATAAAGAACAGCCAAAATTTGTGGGAGATTCTACTTTGGAGGCATTTATCGGTAATTATATTGATGAGAACCACGCATCGGATATTGCGGTGTTAAGCCAGACTACAGAGACTACGGAAGCTACGGAGTCCCAGGATGCGGCAGATGCAATCAGCGATGCTATTGAGGATGCTGCTGCACAGGAAGAGGACAGCACAGAAGGAACGTCAGAAACGGATTCTGAGACTACAGAGAGCTCTGAATCAGATAAATAAACAGGATACTTTTTTAAGTGCCCGTGTTGAACAGAAACGTCTGTATATAATCAGGGGTTGTACTGGTTTCGACGGGGATTTAGAAATCATGGAAGCCATTGATGGACCAGGACCATCTAAAAAACTGGAATTAAATATAAACGCAGACGAAAAGTTAGCGTACGCTGCCTAGTGGCAGCTGTCTTACCTGAGTTAACCCATGGCTTGGGATAAGGCATCAAAACAGTGGGGCACTTTGCTGCGAAAGCTTTGACGCAGTAAAAGATTGATGAAGCTACTAAGGACTGCAGCCTGTCGGTTGGCGGCAGTCTGAGGGAATGTCAGTAAAGCGACTGTAATGGGAGATGCCATGATGGAAGAGTCTTCGGACAGGGGTTCGATTCCCCTCAGCTCCATTCCGAAAAACAACGGAAGAGCAATACTTTTGGAAGTGTGTACTACACAAGCTGCACACTTTCTGCACACTTTATCACTTCAATACAGGTATGGGTTGGGATATATAGGTATGGAGAGAGATACATTAATGGTAGAGGGATTTGTATTTCCCAGCATGAGGGAAGCACAGATTGCCCTGAAAGAACAAAAGAATATCGAGGTTATCCGGGAAAGAACCGAATTTTCCAATCCCGAGGATGTATATGCGCTCTATGTGAAGCTGTTAGAGCGGAATATGTTTAAAACCATAATCGGATATAGCTTTCTGTATGAGCTTCGCCATACCCTGATAACGGAATTTTCCTATGATGAACAGGAACTTCCCGTAATCCATCTTCCGAAGAGTATGGAATATGACAAGGTAAGCAGGTTGAACCAGGGTGTTATGGAAATGAAAATACAGCAGCTTCAGCTTGTGAAAAAGAGAATGTCAATTGTGATTGCAGCACTGGCATTCATGGTGATTGCGATGTTTGTGATTGCAGCAGTGAATCCTAATGTAGGGTATGTGAATACGGAGAGGAAGGTTGTGGACAAATATTCTGCATGGCAGGAGGATTTGGAGCAAAGAGAACAGGCTGTCAAAGAAAAGGAAAAAGAATTAAATATAGATTCAGAGGAATGAAATCACAGTTCTAACATAATTTAATGGTACAATTCATTTCATGGTAGTACAGCTGTGAAGGAATAATTGAAGAGGCAGATAGGGTTACCTGTCTCTTTTTGTTGCCAGGCATATAAAATTCAGTGGACGGGCTTCTGTCTGCTTGTAAGGAGGTTGTTGTATGAGTCAGATTAAAATTCTAGTGGTGGATGATGAGAGCCGTATGCGCAAGCTGGTAAAGGATTTTCTTATCCGAAAGGATTATGCGGTTTTGGAAGCGGCAAACGGTGAAGAGGCGGTGGATGTTTTTATTGAGAACAAGGACATTGCCCTGATTATATTGGATGTTATGATGCCAAAGATGGACGGCTGGCAGGCATGTAAGGAAATCCGTGCATTGTCAGAGGTTCCGATTATTATGCTTACCGCTAAATCAGATGAGAGAGATGAATTGCTGGGCTTTGAGTTAGGGGTAGACGAGTATATTTCAAAACCCTTCAGTCCGAAGATACTTGTGGCAAGAGTAGAGGCGATTCTGAGACGTACATCCGGTACTTCCCAGGAGGAGGTGCTGGTGGCAGGTGAAATTGAACTGGATATTTCTGCTCATACAGTTAAGGTAAAGGGTAAGAATGTAGATTTGAGCTTTAAGGAATTTGAGCTTTTGAATTATTTTGTTGTAAACCAGGGAGTAGCGCTTTCCAGAGAAAAAATTCTTAATAATGTATGGAATTATGACTACTTTGGAGATGCCAGAACGATTGACACACATGTTAAGAAGCTGCGCAGTAAACTGGGGGATTGCGGTGATTATATCAAAACAATATGGGGAATGGGCTATAAGTTTAATGTAGATGAGGAATAGTATGATAAAACGGTTTAAACATTCTTTGCGGTTTAAGTTAACAATGCTTTTAATGATTATGATGACCATGACGGTATTTGCTTCCCTTGCGGTTACCCAGCTGAGCGTCAAGGCTTATTTTCTGAGTGAATTAAAGTACCGTATGACAAGTATGTATGAAAATATCAATATGGTCTTTAACACAGACGGTCTGACGGATGAGGAAATCAGGGAGCATTTGTCAAAGCTGGCTGCGGATGGAGAGATTGATATTTTCGTACTATGCCCGGATGGAACCATATACAGCAATATCAATGAAAAAAGCAAGATGTGGGATAGCATGCAGCTGATTACCAATCTTCTTGAGGGTAAGGATGAAGAGGATTTGGCAGGTCTGTTTGCCGATGGCAGCCAGGGGTATTACATCTTCCATCAAAACTATGATGATAAAATGAATTCCAATTTCTACGATTTGGTCGGCGTTCTGGATAATAAAAGCAGGGTTGCCCTGCGTACCTCTGCCACAAGGTTTAATGAGACTGTGGCGGCGACCATGCATTTGTACTCCTATGTGGGGATTCTTGCCATTATAGTTGGCTGTCTGGCGATGTTCTTTATCAGCAGCTCCTACGTGAAGCCGATTCATGAGATGGCAATGGTTGCAAAGAGAATGTCACAGCTGGATTTTGAAGCTAAGGTAAAAAATTATACAAATGATGAGATTGGAGAGCTGGGAAGCAGTATTAACTCAATGTCAAAGGAACTGGAGGCGACGATTTCGGAGCTTAAAACGGCAAATGCGAAGCTGATGAAGGATATTGAGGAGAAAACCCAGATTGATGAGATGCGGAAAGAATTTTTGTCACACGTATCCCATGAGTTAAAGACGCCGATTGCATTGATTCAGGGTTATGCAGAGGGTCTGAAGGAAAATATTTCAGATGATTCGGAGAGCAGGGATTTTTACTGTGAGGTTATCATGGATGAAGCAGACCGGATGAACGTCATAGTCAAAAAGCTATTGGCGTTAAACGAGCTGGAATTTGGAACCAATAAGATTAACTTCGAGAGATTTGATATAATTGAATTAATGCGCAATATTAATTCCTCTTTGGAAATTATGTTACAGCAGAACCAGGTGACATTAAATTTTCCCTATGAAAACCCGGTATATGTATGGGGAGATGAATTTATGCTGGAGGAGGTTTACAGTAATTATCTGACAAATGCGATTCACTATGCACCGGAGGGTGGAAATGTGGCTGTTACTCTGGAAGAAAAGGAAGATATATTGCGGATATGTGTCTTTAACGAAGGAGAACAGATTCCGGAGGATGAGCTGGATAAAATCTGGATAAAGTTTTATAAAGTAGATAAGGCGAGGACAAGGGAATATGGAGGAAGCGGTATTGGCTTATCCATTGTTGCCGCCGCCATGAAGCTTCATGGAAGAGCTTATGGAGCGTACAATACAGAAAATGGAGTGGTATTTTACTTTGAATTAGAGCATGCAAAGCAGTACTGTGAGGACAAAAAAAGTTGATGTAATGTGTATTTCATGCTATAATGAAGCGTAATTACTGAAGGGATTGAGGGGACAGACATGATGAAGAAATGGTTATCTCTTTTAATGTTAAGCACCTGTCTATTCTTTTTGGCAGGGTGTAATGATGTAAAGGATTTGACAGACGAAGAGACAAAGCTGATTGCGGAATATGCTGCCGGGTTACTTTTAAAATATGATGTGGATTATGTGGACCGCATTGCAGAAGGGGATAAGGCAGCGCAGGAAATGACAGAAGAGGTGTCTACAGAGCAGGAGGATACACAGGAGGTTACCACGGAAGAGCAGAACCAGAATGTCCGGGATACGGAGGAAGGTGCTTCTACGGAGGAACGGACGGTGGGCAGTGAAGGTGACATTGCGAAGATTGCAGGTATAGCAGGTGTATCTATCAGCCTGAAGGATTATCAGATAGTTGACCGGTATCCGGAGGCGGAGGAAGGAGACGCAGTGGTTGGCGTGGAAGCAGCAGATGGCTGCCAGCTGCTTGTAATCCGGTTTCAGGTTCAGAATACAACAGAGGATGTGGTGGATGTTTCTTTGATGGACAAGCAGCTGGATTATCATATTGTCTGCAATGGAACGAATGCTGCCAATCCAATGCTGACTATTTTAATGAATGATTTGGGAACCCTGGAGACATCTGTACAGCCGGGGGAGAAGCAGGAGGCTGTTTTGCTGTTTCAAATTTCGGACAGTATGAAGGAACAGCTGGAATCAATGGAGCTTTATATCAATTATAATGATATGGATAATATGATTGAGATATTATAACAAGGGGGTTTTGATATGGATACCAATATTTTGCTGGAGAGCGGAACAAATGAATTAGAGGTGCTGGAATTTACCGTAGCAGGTAATCATTATGGTATTAATGTTGCAAAAGTGAGGGAGATTCTTCCGATGACGGATATTACACCTATACCAAACTCCCATCCATGTATTGAAGGTATTTTTATGCCAAGAGATACGATTATTACAGTAATTAATCTGGTAAAAGCTCTGGGCTTTTCCGGGAGTGAGAACCATAAGAGCGATATGCTGATTATTACGAATTTTAATAACCTGAATATTGCTTTTGACGTGGAGCAGGTGCTGGGGATTCACCGTGTTTCCTGGACGGATATTGTAAAGCCGGATGCCACCGTAAATGCGCCGGGGGCAGGAATCGCAACCGGTATTATCAAGAAAATGGAATCTCTGATTATTGTTTTGGATTTTGAGCGTATTGTGGAGGAGATTTGTCCGGAAACCAGTCTTAAGATATCTGAGCTCGCAGAATTAGGCGAGAGGGAGCGTAATACAATTCCAATTGTGATTGCAGAGGATTCCCCAATGCTTCAGAAGCTGGTGACGGATGCATTAACCCAGTCCGGGTATACGAATTTACATATTTATGCCAATGGACAGGAGGCATGGGACAAGCTGCAGGAGCTTAAGAAAAATAACGGAGTAGACTATGGTGTAAAGTGTATTATTACGGATATTGAGATGCCGCAGATGGATGGTCACAGACTGATTCGGTTAATCCGAAGTGATGAGTCGCTTAAGCATCTGCCGATTATTATATTCTCTTCCCTGATTAATGAAGATATGAAACGCAAGGGAGAACGTTTGGGAGCGGATGCCCAGATTTCCAAACCGGAAATCGGTCAGCTGGTAAAATGTATTGATAACCTGATTCTCAGCGGAATCGGCGATGAGTAAGGAACAGTGGAAAACGGATATCAGGACATAATAAAAGGACTGCTAATGCAGTCCTTTTATTATGCCTTTGCTGCCATGCATCCGGAAGAAACTGCCGGTGGCAGGCTCTGTAGGTGCTGTTAAGAATTAGTCCAGTGAAAATTCACCTTTCATATCTTCATTGAAAACACAGTATACCATGTTTTCCTCTGGCTTTATGTATAGCTGTAATGATGTAAGCTCGGATACCTTTTTACCGCTTCCAGTCCAGATTTTCTTTGCTTTGGCAACTAATTCCTTTTCCTCTAATTGTTTTTCCTGATATTCAACGTATAATGTAGACTTCATGGACATCCCTCCTTTTGAATACACTTATAATATATAATAAATACATATAAAAAGCAAGAGCTTAAGTACAAAATTAACCCAGATGAGAGTTGTTCCTTGTTAAAATACAAAAGATATGGTAGAATAATCATGTTTGTTTACATAGTTTTGGTGAATTAAAAAATCGTATGATAATGTTGTTTATTATTTATAGAACGGGGTGGCTTTATGGATGAAAATTATCTTGACAATCTTTTGAATGAGGTTTCATTAGACAAAGAGATTGACCATAAAATTGAGGATGAACTGGATAGCCAGATGGAGAGGGAAAAGAGAAACCGTCTGGAGGAAAATGCAATATCAGAAGAAGATATGTTTAATATGGATTTAGAGCAGGATGCCAGCCTATCTTCTCTGGAAAATGATTTGGCTTTTTCTGAGGAACAGATGGATGAGCTGGACAAGCTGGATAATCTTGCAGATTTAGATATTGGGGATTTGGATTTTTCGGATATTGATTTTGATGATGTGGATATGACGAAGCTGGATGATGTGAATGCAGAGAATCTGGATGACCTGATAAAAAGCTTTGAAGGAAATTTGGAGATATCGGATTCCTATGAGCCGTCAGAAGAGACTGCAGCCACTGCAAAAGAGCCGGAAGCCGGTACGGATTCCCAGCCTCAGGAAGTAAAGGAAGAGAATTTTGATGCGGATTATTTTTTAGACAGTCTGCTGGAGGAAAAGGAAAAAAATGGTGATGTAGAGGATTCGGTTATTGATTTGGATGCCAGTCCGGCGGGAGTACAGGAGCCTCAGAGTGAAGTGGGAACAGGCGAGCTGTCGTCAGAGGCTGAGGACAGCCTGGATGATTTATTCTCCCTGCTGGATATGGGTGAGGAAGATGGAGAAGTGCCTACAGCTGACAAGCCTGATGACGGGGAAAGACTTTCTGACAGCAATGTGTCTGGCGGCACGGAAAATGTGGATGGAGAAATGCCCCAGGGAAAAAAGAGTTTTATGCAGATTTTATTCGGTGACCCGGATGAGGAGGATGTGGTTACGGATGAGGAGCTGGCGGCAATTGAGGCGAAAAAGGCTGTAAAAAAGGCGAAGAAGCAGGAAGCAGCTAAGCTTAAGAAAGAAAAGGCAGATGCAGCGAAGGCTGAAAAAGCATTAAAAAACGGACAGAAGAAAAAAGAGGAAGTTGAAAAAAAACGGGTAAAGGCAGAGAAAAAGGCGAAGCGCAGAGCGCAGGAGCTTGCCAGTGCAGAGCCGGAAAAAAAGCTGAATACACCGATGGTGATTTTTGTTTTCTCTCTGTTTTTGGGAGGAACCTTTCTTTTCTATATGGCATCCAATAATTTTAATTATGTTCAGGCGATAGAGAAGGCAGCGAATTATTTTTCCAGCCAGAAGTACCATAAGGCATATGATGAAATTAAGGGAGTAGAGGTAAAGGAAAAGGACCAGAATCTGAAGGAACGCATTTATACAGTTATGTATGTAGAGAGGCTCTACGAATCCTATCAGTCTAACATCAAGCTGGGCAGGCAGGAAAAGGCTCTGGACTCTCTCCTGCGGGGAGTAGATAAGTACTATGAGCATTATGAAGAAGCGGAAGAGCTGGGAATTACCAGTGACATAGATTATGCATTCAGCCAGATTCAATCTGCACTGGCGAATCAGTATGGAATTACAGTGGAAAGAGCTGTAGAGATTAATGCCATGACGAATTATGAGTATGTTCAGGTAATTCAAAGCTATGTTAAACAGCAGGCAGAACTGGAAAATAATCTGGAATCTGCACTGCCAAAAGAGCAGGAAGAGGAAGTGAGCGAATGATAGCAATACTGGATTATGATGCCGGCAATATTAAGAGTGTGGAAAAAGCACTGGGATATCTTGGACAGGAGGCTCGGATTACAAGAGACAGAGATGAAATCCTGGCAAGCGAGAAGGTGATATTACCGGGAGTAGGCAGCTTTGGGGATGCTATGGGAAAGCTAAGGGATTATAAGCTGGAGCAGGTAATCTATGATGTGGTAGAGAAGAAAATTCCATTTTTGGGCATTTGCCTGGGCTTACAGTTATTGTATGAGAGCAGTGAGGAAACTCCGGGAGTGACAGGGCTGGGACTTTTAAAGGGAACCATAAAAAGGATTCCGGAACAGCCTGGTTTAAAAATTCCGCATATGGGATGGAATTCCTTGCATATCAAAAAAGATGCGGCATTGTTTCAGGGAATAGAGGATAATTCCTATGTATATTTTGTCCACTCCTATTATTTACAGGCAGCTGAGGAAGAGGAGGTTGCCGCAACTACATTTTATTCTACCCGGATTCATGCAAGTGTAGAAAAGGATAATATTTTTGCATGTCAGTTTCATCCGGAAAAGAGCAGTGCAGTGGGATTGAAGATACTTGAGAATTTTATTGCATTGGAATCTCCGTTAAAGGAGGGATGTTAATATGCATACGAAACGGATTATTCCCTGTCTGGATGTAACCGGAGGCAGGGTTGTAAAGGGTATTAATTTTGTGAATTTAAGGGATGCAGGTGACCCGGTGGAGGTTGCAAAGGCCTATGACGAAGCCGGGGCAGACGAGCTTGTGTTTTTGGATATTACAGCCTCATCTGATGCAAGGAATATTGTTATTGACATGGTGAGACGTGTTGCGGAGACGGTTTTTATTCCGTTTACGGTAGGCGGAGGAATCCGCACAGTGGAGGATTTTAAAGCTATTTTAAGAGAGGGAGCCGATAAGATATCCATTAATTCTTCAGCAATTAATACACCGGAATTAATCAGTGACGCTGCCGACAAATTCGGAAGCCAGTGTGTTGTTGTTGCCATTGATGCCAAGAGGCGGCAGGATGGCTCGGGCTGGAATGTGTTCAAAAACGGCGGGCGCATTGATGTGGGTTTAGACGCTGTGGAGTGGGCAATGAAAGCTGAAAAAATGGGCGCAGGCGAGATTTTGTTAACCAGTATGGATTGTGATGGAACCAAGGCGGGTTATGACATTGAGCTTACCAGAACAATTAGTGAAAATGTTTCGATTCCGGTTATTGCTTCCGGGGGAGCAGGTGCAAAGGAGCATTTTTATGATGCGTTAACTGCCGGAAAGGCGGATGCGGCTCTGGCAGCCTCCCTGTTTCATTATAAAGAGCTTGAGATTGCAGAGCTGAAGAATTATTTACAGGAGAAAGGTGTACCAGTGAGACTATAGCGGCTGTTTGGATGTGTAAGGAATAAATACAGATAAAATAGGTTAAACTGGTGAGATAAAAATGATAACAATTAAGAAAGATACCATAACCGTACAGGATTATCTGGCTATCCGGAAATGTGTGGGCTGGAGAAAGCTGTTAACCAGCCAGGCGGAGCAGGCATTACAGCATAGTCTGTGTGTCGTGGGAGCCTATGACGGGGAAAAGCTGGTTGGCATGGGAAGAATTGTAGGAGACGGGGCTGTCATCTGTTATGTACAGGATTTAATTGTAATTCCGGAATATCAGTGTCAGGGTGTTGGTTCCATTGTCCTTGGTTCTTTGATTGAATATGTGGAAGGTCTTCGTACAGAGGGAGCCCGGATGATGTTGTGCCTGATGTGTGCCAAGGGGCGTGAAGCCTTTTATGAAAAGCATGGATTCATTGCAAGACCAACGGATGAGCTGGGACCTGGAATGATACAGTATTTAGATGATTAGCAGTTGAGAATATGGAGATTTGCTTATGTTAAAGAAGAAGCTACAGTATAAAAAAATAATTTCCTGCATTTGCTTGCTGACCATGTGTCTGGCGTTAGTCAGTGGCTGTGGGCAGAAAAAGGATAAAAACGGTTCGGAGATATCGGACGATGGCAGGAGCTATGGCGGCGAGATTAATGCCGGAATGAAGGAGACGGTCAGCACAGCCTTTTTTGATGTGACAGTGGATAAGGCGGAAAAATATAATACATTTCAATTCCAGGATGGTCTGTATCAGGCAGATTCCGGAATGGTATATTTATCGGTGACCCTTACCATTAAAAATACCTACGATGAAAATTTATCCATGAGTATTACAGACTTTACGCTGGATTATGATGGAAGCAAATCCGGGGATATTATTACCGGTTACGGGAATAACGATTTGCAGCAGGACGATTACATGGATAACCTTTTTACCTTGAAAAAGGGGGAAAGCATTACAAAATCCATTCTTTTTACAGTGGCAGACAAGGATGCATATACCCTCAGTTACCAGGAATATTATGAGGATAAGTTTGAGGGCAATTTATTTAAGATAGAGCTGCAGCCGGAAGCACAGTAAACAGGCAACATTTATGGAAAAGCAGAATAGAATAGTAAAAAGTGCTTTAGGTTATTTGTATGGATATGCAGCCAAACACCTCGAATGAAGACAGAGGAAGACGCCCGGTTTGCAGGGGATATGTACATGTGATAGAGGCAGGGGATACATTATACAAGCTTGCCAGAAAATATGATGTAAAGTTATTTGACCTTATGCGTTTAAATCCTTATGTAAATGTGTATAATTTGCAGATAGGGGATGAAATCTGTATTCCCACTATGCCGGCAAGACCGGAGAAGACATATGTGGTTAATGAAGGTGATACCTTATCCCAGGTGTTAAATGCCTTTGAAACCGACTTTAATACCCTTTTCAAATGGAATCCGGCACTGCTGGAGCTGGAACTTCCGGAGGGACTTATCTTAAGAATGCCTGTCAGACAGCCGAGAAACGAAACTCCGGATTCGGAACAGGAACTGTCTCTTATACACATCTGACGCTGCCGACGATCTTACGCGTGTAGA
>UQXF01000011.1 GCA_900544905.1 uncultured Clostridium sp. | reverse complement strand
ATATAATAGGAATAGGTGTAAACACAAAAATATATTACTATCACAAACCTGATTCAGATTGGATAATCAAAACGATTGCGTAAAGAAAGCAGGAAATAACATGAATATAAAAAAAGAATTGTTTTATAGAGAATTTATTCAGAGAGAAAATAATATCCTTCGTGCACCTTATAATCCGGAGCTGGAATTCTACTCTATTATCAAATCCGGAAATATTGCAAAGGTCCGCTCCCTTTGCCAGGAAAGACTGCTTGATAAGCCCGGACTTGGCACTTTATCCGAGAACCCTCTCCAGAATATGAAATATCATTTTGTTATTACAACTGCCTTAGTTGCCAGATATTGTATTGAAGGTGGAATGGAATTATCCACCGCCTATGGTTTAAGTGATTTTTATATACAGAAAGCAGACCAGTGCAGAACACCGGAGGAAGTATCTGACCTGCACCCGGTTATGTGCGAGGATTACACCAGAAGAATGAAAAATCTGAGAAAGCAAAAAATCTGTTCCAAGCATATTGCGGATTGTGTTGATTATATTTACGAGCATTTGCATACCAGAATCACCATAAATGACTTGTCTGAATATGTGCATTTAAACCCTTCCTATTTATCCCGCCTTTTCAAAAAGGAAACCGGTACTACAGTCAGTGCCTATATTCAGAACAAAAAAATTGAAACTGCACAGAATATGCTTGTCTATTCGGATTATACACTTTCACAGATTTCTTCTACCCTGGCTTTCCCAAGCCAAAGCTATTTTACAGAGATTTTTCATAAAAGAACCGGTATGACACCGACAAAATACCGAGCTCTCTATTTCAGAAGCACGGAAATAAAGCATTAACCGGAACATCCATATGTGTCCTTACCATTCAAAGGCTTTCTTTATGCTGTCATAATGTAAAAATATTCCCTGCTGTGCAAACTCCTCAATCTGCTCGGCTGTTGCCAGCATAAAGCCATCGGTTTCCTCTTCCTGGGGCTTTACATCTGTCTCGTCAAAATCCATAACAAACCGGTAGATATCCACAAAATAGTTATCACCCTCACCCGGATTTTCCCTCTGGTAAGAAAATAAATATCCACCCTCTGCATTCGACACATCAAGTCCGGTTTCTTCCTTTACCTCTCTTACAACCGCATCCCTGGAATCCTCTCCTGCCTGTACTGCACCACCTGACACCTCCCACCAGCCGGGAGCCCATGCCTTTGACATGACACGCTTTGTAATTAAGAATCTGCCATCCGGTCTTGCGACAACGCCCAGGACAGTCAGATGATATTCTCCATCCTTCAGGCACCAGTCATTGCGTTTCATGGTGCGCCCGGTACGCTGCTTATTGCTATCGTAAATATCCCATAATTCCATGATTTTATCCTCTTTTCTTATGTTTCATTCCCATTATCTGCTGTCTCTTTCCATTTCCAGCCAGACAAACACTCTTTGCATTTTAACGCATTTTTTTCACAGACACAACCCCGAAAAGTAAGCGCTGCGTGAAGCCTCTTTGCAATTCTTACAATGGCAACGTCATCTGTCCACTGCAAAAGGACACCTGCTTTACCTCCTTTATGACATCCTCCTCCAATAATTCCCCCACCAGGAGCGGCGATTGGGGATTGTGAAACCGCATATTCTGTTCCACTGTTTTCCTGTTATAATTGGCATAGCAGTAAAGGCATCCGTGTCCACAGGTGTTATACATACCAATATCATTCCCCAGCAGACAATTGCATTCCTCCCTTGCAGGCTTTTTTATTTTCGCCAGGTCAAGGGACGCGCCAGTTGCCTTTTCCAAAACCTGCTTTGTCATACAGCCGGAAACATCCACACCATATTCCTCTAAAAATGCCCCCTCACAGCAGGAACGGATGGTAATTCCATACTTCCTTCCGATTTCCACGAACTCCCTGGCAATTGTAATCTGGTCAGCCCTTGGAACCTCTCTTATCCCTGAAAAATTCCGTCTGGTTTTCGCATACAAATCAATAAAACTGATGACACAGGTTTGCGTATAGCCTGCCAGGTTTTCTGCCATTTTACGGAAGGCATCTACATGAAAATCCAGCGAATATTTGTCCGTAATAAAAATGGGGTCATACCGCCAGCCCACTGCATTGACTCCGACTATTGCCGCCAACCGCTTAAATGCCTCCATAACCCTTTCCTTATCGGGCACATATGGTTCAACCTCCTTGCCATAGGGTGTTATGGTCACATGCCAGAATTGCTTAAACTGCCTGATTTCCTCCATCCGGGACAGCATGGGCTCAGGATTCTTCGTACAAAAGCACAGACAGTCCACCACCCGGGAATCAAGGCTATATTTCATTACCTGGTTCGGATAATATGGATTTCTGGCAAGAACATAGCCTTCCTTTATTCGATTGTAAAACCATTCACTGTAATAAGCAGGAATATCGGTCCTGCAGCCTGTGTTAAGAATCATAATTTTTTTGTGTATTCATTATATTCAATATTTTTATCTGTAACGGAAACAGAAGAAGCCATACCGGCTAATCTGCTGTTTCCTATTATACATGTATTTTTCCTTTTGTGAAACAATATTAATAATAAAAGAGGGGCTCAACGGGAAAAATACGGTTTTAACGACAGAAGAAATAATGGTCTTGATTTTCTTTACGAATCATTTTTTTATAAAGAAATGTGATATAATGGTTCAAGCAATTAAACCAAGGAGGTGTATATTTTGTCTGTACACAGCGAGGATATCCGGCATTTAGCAGAAGAATTTAAAGGCTGTCAGAAAATTTTACTTGCATTAGGGGATGAAAACCGTCAGCATCTTATGCTTGAAATGATGCAGATGGAGCATTGCGATGGCGTCCGCATTGGAACCATTACAGAAAAATCACATCTTTCCCGTCCGGCGGTATCTCATCATATTCAAATACTGAAGGATGCAGGAATACTTAAAATGCGCCGGGAGGGGACAAAGAACTATTATTACTTCGATGCGGATATGGAAGCAATGAACAGACTGATAAACATGCTGAAGCATGCAACGGAAATCATGAAGCAGCTGCCGGAGCACAGGAACAATTCAGATTAACAATATCTATGGAGGAAAGAAAGAATATGAATTTGACAGAAGCAATGAATGTACGCCATAGCGTACGGCAATATAAAAACAGACCTTTAGACGCAGAAATTATTTCTGCATTGCAGGCAGAGATTGAAAGCTGTAATAAGGAAAGTGGATTGCATATCCAGCTTGTGACAAATGAACCAAAGGCTTTTGACGGCTTTATGGCACATTACGGAAATTTCAGCGGCGTTACAAATTATATTGCCATGATTGGAAAAAAAGGAGCCGATTTGGACGAAAAGTGCGGCTACTATGGAGAACGTCTTGTACTGCGCGCACAGCAGCTGGGCTTAAATACCTGCTGGGTTGCAATGACATATACTAAGATAAAATCTGCCTTTTCTATAGAACCGGGAGAAAAATTATGCATTGTCATTTCTGTTGGTTACGGAGAAACGCAGGGCGCAGCCCACAAATCGAAATCCTTTGAAGAGGTGGCAAAGGCAGAGGAGCAGGTCCCAGACTGGTTCAAAAACGGGGTGAGCGCCGCACTCCTTGCCCCTACAGCAATGAATCAACAGAAATTTCAGTTTACTCTCCATGGCAGCCAGGTATCCGCAAAAGCCGGAATGGGTTTTTATACAAAGATTGACCTTGGTATTGCCAAATACCATTTTGAAATCGGTGCAGACAACCCGGATTTTGAATGGAGTGTTTAAAGACTCAAAAAATGTCCACCGGACATTTTTCTCATATGTATGGCAACATAAATTTTTGAATGTGTATTATAAAGTGTGTAAGTTACTGGTAACTAAACTTACGCACTTTATTTTTATGCAGCCAAAGGAATAGTAACTGCATTTTTTGTCCACTTTTCTCTCCATGATACGTTATAATAATTAGAACGTTCAAAATGCACAGGTTGAAGGCTTGCAGCAATTATCACGCAGCCCCAAACCCCAACAGCCTATAGGACACCAAAACAGAAAGGAAGTGCACACATGAAGAAGTCACTCAGTGACCGGCAATTAATGGAACAGCTCTATGAACTTTATGAACAGAAAATGCTTATAGTGGCGTATTCCATTTTGCAGGACTATCATCAGGCGGAGGATGCTGTACAGGAAGCATTTATAAAGCTATCCCGGCACCTTTCCCAATTCGGTGATATCACTTCACGAAAAAGCCGCAATTATATATTAACCACTATCAAAAGCGTTTCCATTGATATGTACCGAAGAAACCAGATAAATAACAGCTATTTCTCTTCCTCAGAAGATGAAAATCTGGAGTCCTTCGCAGACCATCCGTCTATCAATGAAACCCTGCAGATAGAAAATGAAATCTATATCAAAGGACTAATCAGCAGGCTGCCCCTTATTTATAAGGAAATCATCAATGACTATTACTATAAGCAGTTATCGATTACAGAAATCGCACAGTCACTTAAAATCAGCGAAGCCGCTGCCAGAAAAAGGCTGCAGCGCGCGGTGACCTCACTAAAAAATATGACAGGAGATGAGCATTATGAGTACAAAATCATTTAACGAATATAATCTTAACACCTCTGATATTCCCGGTACAGATATCACACTGGAGGACTTTGACCATTATGAAGGAGCCTACCATTTTTCAGAGGATTACAAAAAACAGAAAGAAACGCTTTTAAACAGCTTAAGCGGCCATCCAAAATTACATCTGTTCCGGTATAAACCATACCAGATAGCTGCTGCTTTTGCTCTGGCATTTATCGTCTTACCAGCCACATGTTTTGCTGCCTCCAATTACTACAAGGTGCATATCCAGAAGAACAATTACCAGTCCGAATTGGTAGTATCTCCAAGTACAGAGACTGCTGCTGACACAAAGGCTATCGAATTTAAGCCGGTAAAGCTTGTATTAAACTATCTGCCTGCCGGAAGTGAACCATATCCCGGTGATACTTCTAAATACTATGTTCCCGCTGACGAGGACGAAGCTGCCCATGGCATCAGTCCGTTTTTAACTAAATTGGATACCGATGAAGAAATGGTATTCTCTAATCTGTCCTCCTTATCCACAACGGAATTTACAGCCGGAGAAAACCCCGCCTATCTTATCAAGAAGGACAGCAGCCTTTCATACGATAAAATGTTGTATGTTGTCTTTGAAAAAGAGCACTATCTTGTGGAAGCTTATTTAGGCTATGATATCACCGAAGACGAAGCGAAAAAAATTGCAGAAAACATTACCCTGGAAGAAACCGACGCAGCAAATGCAACTACCGCAGTCTCCTATGCTGCTTCTGTTGAGGAAGCTGAAAAAGCAGCCGCAGAAGGAAGCAGTATATCAGAAAAAGAAAAACTCCCTTCCACCTATTACAATGTAGGTGAAGTACTTCCTGCCACTGATTTGTATTCTGGCTGCGAAATGACCGTAGAAAAAGTAGAATTCTTTGATTCTGTCAGCGGTTTTGACCAGAGCTGCTTCAGTCCTATCGGAGACATGGATGAATTTGTGGATAGCTCCGGCAAAGTAATAGACCATGAACGGAATGAATGGAGCCATGGGGATGGAATCAATACACTTAGTAAAGTTATCAATACAGAAACCGTTGGCAGAAAATTTGTCTATGTTACTGTCAGCGTGACCAATTCCTCTGATAAAGACGAAAATGATTTCAGTGCCTACAATGACATTATGTTTATAAATGAAGCCTCAGATGGCAAACTGGAAATCGCAGAGGAGGTTGACAACTACGATAATGTATATTGGGAGCCTATGTATTTTGACGCCTCCTTAACGGATAACACAAACCAGCATTTCTTCCACACAAAAATTCCTGCCGGCAAAACTGTCACCTACCATGTAGGATACTTTGTGGATGAGGACCTGACAGACAATATCTTCTTTAGAGCCTTTTATGGAGAAAATTACGGTGCCGAAGATTCGGATTATAGTTTAACAGATATCAGAGAAAAGTAAGGAAAAAACAGACCAGCCGCTGAGCTGGTCTGTTTAGATTTATATATTAATGGACAACGGCATATACCCGTTTATGCTCCATAGATAAAATACACACATGCAAAATTGCCATGGCAACCTTAGAGCAAATGCCGACAATATATTTGCAGTCCTCCTCCACAGAATGATTTCCCCTGCGGATATAATTTCTATGCTCTTCCCTTAAAAATTCACAAATATCAGCTACACTGTTAAAGGATTCCAGCTCTTCTAACCTCAGGTTATATTTCCATTTTCTTAAATCTTTTTCATCAAGTTTGCGAATATATTCCCGAAGCTTATGCTTTAATTTCCCCTCATAGATACAATGCTGTTTCATATTTCCTGCATATTCCTTATTATGGGGAAATGTAAAATAATCTGCTATATAATGAATGACCTCACCCAGCTTTGTAAAATACATCGTTGATAAATCTTCAATGCTTCTATAATTCTTTGTCAGCTTCCGAATTCCTTTTTCCACCAAATCAAAAGTCTCTGTAATTTCATGCCGCTTCGTCAAAAATGACGGCTTACAGTCTGGCAGAATACTTCCTACGTAAAAAGCCTTTCGATGCCTGTCAAACCCCGGCATATCCGAAATATTAACAATATGCTTCGCTAATGAAATATGTGATTTCTTACGCATTGCAGCCTCCTTTATTATACATATCCTTCTCACCCACCAATAGACATTATAATATTATTGTCTGCAAATAACAATGTTTATATAGCCAAAATTTTTTGTTAAATTTTTGCAAACCCAGAAAATATGCTTTCTATAAAGGAAAAGACGCCTCCGTATTTTTCCAATACAAATGCGCCTTCTTCCCTGTTATATAATTTTACACAACCATCTCAAATATTACATACGTTTTCCGGTGCTCCATCCAGATAAGCATACACATTCTGAAAAACAATGTCTGCACGGCGAAGCATGGATTCCTCCGAAATGAAAGCCTGATGCGGTGTCAGTAAAGTATTTTTTGCACTTAACAGCGGATAATCAGATGGAATCGGTGGTTCCATATCAAACACATCCACACAGGCAAAGCCCAGCTTCCCTTTATTTAATGCCAAAGCCAGCGCTTCATTATCCACAATCGGTCCCCGGGCACAGTTAATAAATACGGCATCCGGTTTCATTTTTGCGATTTTATCTGCGGTTATAAAACCTCTTGTCTCATCGTTTAACGGAAGGTTTAAGGACAGGATATCACTCATAGATAATACTTCCTCTAATGACCTGTACTCAATGCCCATGGCAACGGCTTTTTCATTCCGGCTGCGGTTATAGGCAATGACGTGAGCCCCAAATGCCTGAAACAAAGCCGCACATTTCATCCCAATCTGGCCAAGACCAATGATACCTACGGTACGTCCACAGATTTCCCTGCCGCCAATACCGGCGCTGGTGCCGCCTTTACGGACAAGCCTGTCTGCCTTTGCCACATTGCGAAGTCCCGCTACTGCCATACCTATTACAAGCTCTGCTACAGTCTGGTTAGAGTAACCTGCTGCGTTACAGACTATAATGCCCTTTTCCTTGCACCCCTTTGTGTCAATATGGTCAATGCCTGTAAACGCAACAGATAACATCTTTAACTTTGTGGCACTGCTTACCACCTCCGCCGGATATGGATTATTTGCAATCATAACGATATCACTGTCTGCTGTTCTCTTCTTTAATTCCTCCACATCCGTCGTTTTGCTGTCATAATATACGAATTCATGTCCATCCTTAATCATCCTGGCAGATAATTTGTTAATTACTTCTTCTGATACGCCAAGCGGCTCTAAAAGACTGATTTTCATTTTGTTTTCCTCTTTCTGATTTATTTAACTCCCGGACTGGGTTTTTTCATAGTTTCAATGGGTTCAGCCCTGTTCCAATTCTTCTGTCTGGTTTGCTAATTTATATAGAGTAGATGCCAGTACATCTGCCCCCTGTGCAATTTCTTCAAACTCTGTCCATTCCTCCGGACTATGGCTGATTCCGTTTTTGCTGGGAACAAAAATCATAGCTGTGGGCGCAAATCTTCCTACAAATAACGAATCGTGATATGGCCCGCTAATCATATGCATATACGGAAAACCAAATTCCTTACAGCTTTCCTCCAGCATGTTAAGAATTGCCCCATCACAGGTAAGCGGAGCATCATTGTTCTTCTCTTCAATGGATATTGTCACCTTTCTCTTTTCCGCAATCTCTTCAAAGGCTTTTGTAAACCGGAAAATAGTCTCCTGCTTGGTATCCATATTGCAGTCGCGGATATCTACGGTAAAAATGCATTTACCCGGAATCACATTTACTGCATCTGGAACCACCTTGACGCAGCCAATGGTTGCTGTGTTAAATTCGCTTGGACATTCCTTAGCAATCTCCTCTAAGGCAAGTGCCATTTCACAGGAAGCGGCATAGGCGTCCCTTCTCTCCTCCATATCCGTTCCACCGGCGTGGGACTGTACCCCCGTCACCTCCACCAGATAATTAGATGGTGCACAAATCTTATTCACAAGTCCAATCGGAAGTCCAGCTTTTTCCAAACGGTTATTCTGTTCAATGTGAAGCTCTACCGATGCATATACATCTCCCGGGTATTTTCTGATTTCATTAAACTTTGACAAATCATAATTTAACTCTGTTAATTTCTCGTATAAAGAACGGTCACTTAAATCAAATATGTGCTTCGTATCCTCCAGGGTCAAATCACCAGATATGGCACGGCTTCCGATACAGCTTAACCGGTATCTGGTGGGTTCCTCCGAGGTATATACTACAATCGTTATGTCACGCTTGTTGGTAATCCCGCTTTCCTTCATCAGCCGGACCGCCTCCATACCACAGACAACACCTGCCATTCCGTCAAATTTTCCTGCATTTGGTACAGTATCAATATGAGAGCCTGTCCAGACCGGCTTCAGTGAGGAATCACTTCCCTTCAGGGTTGCATAAATGTTACCCACTGCATCTTCCTTCACCTCAAGTCCTAACTTTTCAAACTCTCCTTTTACATACTGACGGTTCTGAATCTCCGGCTTGGTAAATACAATACGGGTTGTACCAAAATCCGGTGTGGAATTAAATTGATTCATTCCATCAATCCATACCTGAATCTGCTTTTTATCTGCTCTGTTCATTACTGCTTCCTCCCTTTGCCACATTTGCTATAACAGGACATCACGGTTACAATCCTTAGAATAAATGTAGGAAAATTCCTCTGTTCCCACACCATAGGCTGCCTGTGGGCAATATGCCCCAAACCACATAAAATCCTCTTTCTTAATTCCAAGCCAGGTATCATCCATCAGGTACATGCCCTCACCGGATAGAATATAGGCTCCGTGCTCCTGTACATGTGTCTCCACAAAGGGATGGCAGCCGCCGGGGGCAAAGGATAAAATATGCATGTTCATGTCAAATGCAGGGTCATCTGTGGGAAGAAAATCCTTGATATGCACATTTTCCATATCGTCATAAATCCGGAATGGAACATTCTGAATGTTCCCGGTTACAATATGAGGGGTAAGCTGCTGATATGGAATATAACGCTGCTTATATAGCAATATCTTTGCCCTTTCGCTGGTTACGAGAAAGGAAATCCCCACACCTGCCGGAGCGTAGGCATATCCACCTTCCGTAAAGGAAGCCTTCTCCTCTCCCACTGTAAGCTTAACATTTCCTTCTACAACATATAAAAATGTTTCAATCCCATCCTCCGCACCAAAGGGAACTGTGGTTTTTCCGTGCTGTTCTGCTTCCACAACATACTCCGCAAAGCCGGCACCCATTTTCGGTGACGCCACAATACTCACCTTACATCCGGTAATACCGGGAATCACATTATTTACTAAACCGTTCTTGGGGATGACTGCCCAGAGACCGGGTTTTACCACCGCCCGTGATGATAACAAATCCGTTGGATATCCCATATGAAATCCTCCTTTTGCCTATGCACTTTTCTAGGCATTTGTGAAACTCTTCTTTGGTAATCCTCTGTTGTGTAATACAGATAAATCAACGCAATTAAATGGTAAAATCTACGGTTTCATCCTTCTCTGCATACACTTTACCAAGCTTCTCTGTACAGGTTGCCAGAATCTTTCCGTTATGGATAGAATAAAGAGGCACCGACATCCTGCGGATAACATCTAATTCATCCGTACCGGAAAGAATCAGCAGATTTGCCGTATTTCCCTCCTTAATGCCATAATCTTCAATACTCATTGTTCTGGCGCCGTTATCCGTAATCAAATCAAATGCATCATACAGCTCCTGATATCCTGTAAGGTGGCACACATGAATCCCCATGAAAAGCACCTCTAACATATTACCGGTTCCAAGGGGATAACACGGGTCCATAATATCATCTGTACCCATGCTGACATTAATCCCCTCCTGCATAAATTCCTTTACCCTCGTAATGCCGCGGCGCTTTGGGTAAGTATCGCCACGCCCCTGCAATGTAATATTGATTGGTGCATTGCAGATTATATTAATCCTTGAACGCTTTAATAAGGCAAATAATTTAAATGTATATGCGTTGTTATAGGAACCCATTGCCGTTGTGTGGCTGGCAGTAACCTTATTATACAAGCCATGCTTAATTGCCTGCTTTGCAACGGTCTCTACAAAACGGGACTGTTCATCATCAATCTCATCACAATGGACATCCACCAGTGTATGATATTTATCTGCCAGTTCAAAAATATCATATAAAGACTGCACGCCCTCTTCCCTGGTATCTTCAAAATGGGGAATGGCTCCGATTACATCTGCTCCCATCTGTAACGCCTTCTCCAGATTTTCCAGTGCATGGTCATATTTATATACGCCAAGCTGCGGAAATGCCACAATCTGAATCGTAATATAGTCCTTTAACTCCTCGCGAAGCTCCAGCAGTGCCTGTAAGGAAATCAATCCCTCTTCATCCGTATTCACATGGGTGCGGACAAATTGTGTTCCGTTGGCAATCTGCCAGTTTAATACCTTTCTGGCATTGGCTTTAATACTCTCTTTTGTGGACACCTTTCCCTGTTCACCGATAATATCAATGGCTTCAAACAATGTACCGGACATATTGGGACGAATCAGATTGCTGGTTCCCACATAGTCCAAATGACAATGGGTATCCACATAAGGTGCAGTGACCAGATTTCCTTTTGCATCAATTACCTCTTCTCCTGCCGCCTCAATTCCGGCACCAATCCTTGCAATCTTTCCATCCTGAATTAAGATATCCGTTGGATTCTTCTGACCTCTCAGTCTTGCATTTTTAATTAACATACTGCATCCCCCCTGTTTATTGATATGCTCTTGCAAATGGTTTAGCAGGCACAAATTTGCCGCTGCCTGCGGTTCCGACATATTTCCCACAATCTGCAACCATTTCACCGCGTAAAAATACTTTATCTACTCTGCCCTTCTGTGCCATGCCCTCATAGGCGTTAAAATCAACTCCCTGTAAGCTGTTTTCTACTGTAAAGGTTCCCTCATAATCCGAATCCATGATTAAAATATCCGCATCAGAACCGATGGAAAGGGTACCCTTTTGCGGATAAATGCCATTGTTCTTAGCCGGGTTCGTACAGCATAGCTCAACATATTTCTGACGGGAAATCTTTCCAGTCTCTACCCCATATGTCCAGACTACCTGCATACGGTCCTGCATACCCGGCGCCCCGTTTGGAATCATGGTAAAATCATCCTTTCCCTGCTGCTTATGTACCGAATAGTTAAATCCACAGTGGTCGGAGCTGATTGCATTTAATACACCCTGGTCAACAGCCTCCCATAGCGCATCTAAATCCTCCTGGCCTCTCAGAGCCGGTGAACAGACATATTTTGCACCTTCAAAGCCCGGTTTCGCCAGATTATCTGTGGTAAGAGTCAGGTAATGTGTACAGGTCTCACCAAAGATTGGGAATCCCTCTAACTGTGCTCTGCGGACTGCTTCAATTGCACCCTCAGTTGTAACATGCACGATATAAAGCGGCGCCTTTGCAAGCTTTGCCAGACTGATGGCACGCTCCGTTGCCTCTGTCTCAACAATCGGCGGACGGGACATTGCATGTCCAAATGGCTCCGTGTGTCCCTCTGCAAGACACTGCTTTTGTAATACATCTATCATTTCTGCGTTTTCGCAGTGGGTCATAATTGTTACACCTGCCGGTGCCGCCTTCATCAAAGCCTTTAACACGGTATCATCATCACAGTGCTGTGGATGTCCCTTGTAAGCCATGAATAGTTTACAGGTTGAAATCCCATATTCCGGAAGCTTTGCAATTTCATCAATAATCTCATCCTTTGACTCAAATACAACGGTATGCAGATTATAATCACAGCAGGTCTTGCCCTCGATTCTGTCAGCAACATAAGAATCAACGGATTCCTTCATGGATTTTCCAATCTCCTGGTTTGCAAAATCAATGACCGTCGTGGTGCCTCCCACCACCGCTCCGGTTGAGGTTTCCCATCCCATAACGACCGCATCCCCAAATTTAAAATTAAAGTGGGTGTGCTGGTCAACGCCACCCGGCATAACATATTTTCCGGCTGCATCCACAACCGTATCTGCCTTTCGTTCCAGGTTCGCACCAATTTCTACAATTTTTCCATCCTCTGCATAAATATCCGCTACAAATTCATCTGAAGCAGTTACAATTGTTCCGTTCTTCACTAATAATGCTGCCATACCATACACTTCCTTTCAAAAAAGTCTCATTTTTTGTTCCACCCTAAATGTTTTACACACATCGCCGTCATATGCAGCATCCTGTGACCATTTAGCTGCCTTCATTATAGCATCAGGCTTTTTTAATTTCTTTGTATGCCATATACAAAAAAAATGCATTTTTATGTCACAGGAAACGAAACTTGTCTTCTTATAGCAAAAGCTATTGAAATGAAAAATAGAATGGGGTAAGGTGAGGTTAAGTAATTTTGAAAAGAGGAGGAAATATTATGTCTAAACTTACAATTTACAAAAACGCGAAGCTCCGCCATCAAAATGAATGTGTGGATTTCGCCGTAGAAAATGGAATTTTTAAAAAGATTGGGACAGGTCTTTCTGCCGCTTATCCGGATGCAGAGGTGGTTGATTTAAATGGAAAATTAACTTGTGAACCATTTGTAGAATCCCACATTCATTTAGACTATGTGTATACGGCAAGCCTTCCGGATAAGGCTACCGAAAGTGGAACCTTATTTGAAGCCATTGATAACTGGAGTGCTTCTAAATCAGCCCTTACCATAGATGGCATCAAAGAACGTGCAAAGAAAGCGCTTCGTTACCAGATTCAAAATGGTGTTCAGTACATCCGTACCCACGTTGATGTATGTGACCCGAAGCTGACTGCTTTAAAGGCAATCCTGGAATTGAGAGCGGAATTAAAGGATATCGTCCAGATTCAGATTATCGCATTTCCACAGGAGGGCTATTATGCATATCCAGAGGGTGCCGAGTTAGTGGAGGAAGCCCTTAAGATGGGAGCCGATGTAGTGGGAGGAATCCCACATTTTGAGTTTACCAGGGAGCAGGGCGTTGCTTCTATTGAGAAAGGCTTTGAACTGGCACAAAAGTATGACAAGCTTCTTGACTTCCACTGTGATGAAACCGATGACGAACAGTCCCGTTTTGTAGAGACCATTGCCGCCCAGGCATATTTCACCGGTTTAAAATCCAGAGCAACTGCCAGCCATACCTGTGCAATGGGCTCCTATAGCAATGCCTACGCCTTTAAAATGATGACTAAATTCAAGCAGTCGGAAATCAACTTTATTTCCTGCCCGACAGAAAACTGTTATCTGCAGGGGCGTTACGATTCCTATCCGAAGAGACGCGGACTGACCCGGATTGATGAATTGACCAGAAACGGTATCAATGTAAGCCTTGGACAGGATTCCATCTCCGACCCATGGTATCCGTTGGGAAGCAGTGATATGATTCACCAGGTGGATTTTGCACTCCATCTGTCACATATGATGAGCATTCCAGAAATCGAAACTGCACTGGACCTTGTCACAGTCAATGGCGCAAAAACCTTATCTCTTCCCGATACCTATGGAATAAAAGAGGGAAATCCGGCATCCTTTATCGTCATCAATGACGAAAGTGAGCTGGAAGCCATCCGCAGCAACGCAAAGGTAATTTTGAGTGTCCGGGACGGAGAAACCCTTATGGAAAAGGAGCCGGAGCATATTCTCACCATGCCGCAGTTCTAAAAGGTTACAGGCAGCCCCCGAGAAACGCTCCGCCTGCGGCGGAGCACAAAAAGCATAAAAGAAGCCGCTATACTCCCTAAAGCATCAGGGAAATATAGCGGCTTTCCTGTATGGAAATATTGTGAATCAGCTAAAATTTAATTATACTTCGTTCAGTATACCCGGAATCTGAACCAGTTCCGTGTTAACCGGAGTATGATAGGAATAACGCTTGCTGTTTTTAAGTCCCATCTGCGCCAGGGACTCTGCCATTTTGACACCTGCACCAATCGGGTTTATAACCGGAACTCCTGTCATATCAGATACCATTTCTGAAAATTCGGACATGACACCGCACCCCAAAAGGATGACGTCTGCTTTGTCCTCCTCCACCGCCAGCATTGCCGCCTCGGCAATAATCTTTGCGGTCTCCTCCGGCCTGGTAAAGGAATCCTCGGAAGCTATATTGGCGCTGCGGAAAGATACAATCCGCTCCTGCATACCATAGCGGATTACATCATCTTTATAAATGTGAAGATTGGTATCTCCGACACAGATGATGGATGCCCGCTCTCCAAGAAGCGGCGCATATAAAAGACTTGCCTGTCCAATCCCCACCACCGGCTTTTCCGTTACTTCCCTTGCCGCCAGAACTCCCGGATTCCAGAAGCATCCAACCACATAGGCGTCAAAGCCTTCCTTTTCTGACTTTAACAGTTCTTCTATGACAGAAACCGATGATATGTTCCAGGTGAACATATTATCTACTGAATGCACGCCAAAGGAAGGACTGTTACAATATACCTCTGTTCCCTGGGAAACATATTTCATCGCTCTGTTAACCATTATTTTGGAAATTGCCTCATTTACATCTGGATTAATTATTTTTATTTTCATATTTATGCCTCAATAAATCCTTTAATCTTCAGGTAATCCTTAATTAATTCCACGCACTGCTGGCGTCCAACTCTAGCACTGTTTAAGGTTAAATCATAATTCGTAGGATTGGTCCAGCAGCCACCGCCGGAATAATACTTATAATAATCTGCACGATATTTATCCGTGTGATAAATCATCCGGTTTGCCTCCTGCTCCGTCACACTCATTTTTTCCATAATGGACTGGACACAGGCTTCCCTTGGAGCTTCAATATATACACTGATGACGTTGCCAAAGTTCCTCAGCACCACATCCGCACATTTACCGATAATAATGCAGGATTCCGTGTTTGCCAAATCACGGATAATCCTTGCCTGGATATTATAGAGATTCACATCTGACACAAAATGCTTTTCGGTAGGAGACACAACATAGTTGGTGCTCGGAAAGCCCTGTAATCTCTTACGCAGAAATCCGGTAGGCAGCTTTTCGTCTACATTCTTAAACAACTCCTGGCTCAGTCCGCTCTGCTCGGAAGCCATCTCTAAAATCTGTCTCTCATAGCACGGAATCCCCAGCTCTTTGGACAAACGGTTTCCGATATCCTTACCGCCGCTGCCAAATCCTCTGGCAATTGTAATTACATAATTTTTCATAAGTTAGAACCTCCTATTCGTCCTTCCCGTATATCAGACCTGCGCCGTACTATACAGAAAGATATTTTCTGCTGACCTCATCTGTCAGCTCCTCCATTGCACCACTGCACACGATTTCTCCCTTCTGCATAATGAGAAACCGTTCCGCAATTCTTCTGGCAAATTTAAGATTCTGTTCTACTACCACCACACTTAAGCCCATCTCCTTTGAAATCCGGTTGATGATTGCCGCAATTTCAAAGACCACATTGGGCTGGATTCCCTCTGTAGGCTCATCTAACAGCAGGATTTTCGGTGCCCCCATCAGACATCTTGCAATGGCAAGCTGCTGCTGCTGTCCACCGGATAATACACCGCCCGGACGGCTTAAATGTGGATTCAGTGCAGGAAAGTAATTTAACACCTTCTCATACTGCGCTTTCATATCCACCTCTTTATGGCCAAGTCCTCCCAGCTCTAAGTTCTCCTTTACCGTTAAATCCGGAATAATCTCTCTGCCCTGTGGCACATAACCAATTCCTGCCAGGTTATGCAGATGCGCCGGTTTTTTTGTCAAATCCTCGTCATCCAGAGAGAGGGTTCCCTTCCCGTCAATTGGGAGAACGCCGATAATTCCCTTCATTAATGTTGTCTTTCCAACACCGTTTCTGCCAAGCAAAGCAACCTTTTCTCCCTGTTTAATTTCAAGGGAAACATTTGTCACAACCTTGCTTTTTCCATAGTTTACATTTATTTCCTTTGCAATAAGACTCATACTCACGCCCCCTCTTCTTCGCCTACATCATTTAAATAGACTGCAATAACCTTAGGGTCTTTTTCAATCTCATCATAGGTTCCCTCTGCAAGAAATTTACCCTGGCAGAGAACTGTTACCGTCTGTGCAATCTGTTTTACAAAGTCCATGTCGTGCTCGATAACGAGCATGGTATGCTTTCCTGTCTTTGCCAGCCGGAGAATCAGTTCTCCTGTCTTATAGGTCTCAGAGGCTGTCATACCGGCTGTGGGCTCATCTAAGATAATCAGCTTCGGGTCCTGGGCGATTACCATACCAATCTCAAGCCACTGCCTCTGTCCGTGGGACAGGTTAACCGCCAAAATCTCCTTTTCCTTTTCCAGATTGATAAATCCAAGGATTTCATCAACCTGCTCCTTAATCTCCTTTGTCTTCCGGAATACCAGAGTCTTAAAAACCGTGGAGTGGCCGGAAACTGCCATCAAAATGTTGTCATATACCGTCATGTTATCAAATACATTTGGTCCCTGGAACTTTCTTCCTACCTTATACTTTGAAGAGATGACGGCAGGGTCTTTTTTCGTGATATTTTCACCGCCGACAAAAATCTTACCGGAAACCGGCTTTGTCTTTCCGGTAATCAAATCCATCAGGGTTGTCTTGCCTGCACCGTTTGGTCCGATAATTACCCGCAGCTCACCCTCTGCCACCTCTAAATCAATATCATCAATAACCTGAAAGCCTTTAAAATCCACTGACAGATGTTTTATTTGTAAAAATGGAGTACTCATACCGCTTCTTCCTCCTTCCGCTCATTAATGATTTTCTGTGCCTTCTTCTGGTACTGCTTATCAAGCAATACGCCCACAATTCCCTTTGGAATTACAAAAATCACAAAGATAATCAATACACCTAAAATCAGTAACCACAAATCCGATACCTTTTCAGAGAGAAGAATCTGTAACCAGTAAAGAATCAATGTACCGCTTAAGGCACCAGTCAGATTTCCCTTACCTCCAATGGCAACCCAGACTAAAACATAAGTAGAAAGCGTTACACCAATATCACTTGGAGAGATAAAGTTATTCATTGGGATATATAATGCCCCTGCCAGCCCCGCAATCATACCGGAAATGACATATGCCGCAATCTTGAAATGGGTTGGGTTATATCCCATAAAGGTAAGACGCGCTTCATTTTCACGAATCCCCTCCAGGGTCTTTCCAAAACGGGAATTCATCAGCCACCGGCAGAACAGATATACCGCCAGCAGGAAAAGGAATACAACATAATACATTTCATTTAATTCCAGACGCCATCCAAAAAGCTCTCTCGGAAGTGATTCCAGACCATTGGAACCATTTGTATAGGCTGTCTGGTTGGATATAAAGGTGGAGAAAATCTCTGCCAGCGCCAATGTTACAAGGGAGAAGAAAACACCACTAATCCGGCTGGAAAAAATAAAGTATCCAAGAATAAATGCCACCGCTCCCGCCAATATAATACTTAAGAAAAATGCTACTGTGGGATTGGTCAAAGGCTTGAAAAACACCGGAATCTCATCCATGCCCACACGGCGCATATACTCAGGCACGCCGCCCTTTAATGCATAGGAAAGTCCCAGAATATAGCCGCCAATACCAAACAATACCGCATGACCCATACTCATCAGACCTGCATATCCCCAGAGAAGGTCAAGGGACAGCGCAAACAGCATATATACCATGGTCTTACCCATTAATTCCACACGGAACTGGGAAAACAGTAACGGGAATACCAGTAAAAACAAAAATACAATCATATCAATGTAACGGTTGACAGGAAGTCCTTTTATACTCATCTTTTTCATAGTATCATCTCCTCTCCTTCGTAAATAATCCTTCCGGCTTAAACCGGATTAAGATAATAACAATGATAAAGATTAAAAGCTTGGCACTAACCTCATCACTAAATCCACTGACGACGGTAATGGATTCTCCAATCAGTGCAGAGGATAAGCCTGTACCCAATAAAGAATTTAATCCGCCGACAATTACGTTCATGAACGCATTGGTTAAATATTTTTCACCGAGGAACGGTGTAACACCAACAATCGGGGCAATCATAACACCTGCCACACCTGCAAGTCCAAAACCATATGCAAAGGTAATGCCGTCCACCTTGGAGGTATTGATACCCAAACACTCTGTCATGGTTCTGTTTCCTGTTGTAGCACGCATCTGTCTGCCAAAGGATGTTTTAAAGAAAAGGAGCCATGTCAGTAATAAAACCAACAGGGATACTACAATCACCACAATGTTATAAATGGGAATGCTTACGGAGCCAAGGGACACAGCACCCGGAAACGGATTCTCCACATACTGGATATTGGCGCCGAAAATCAGCTTTGTTCCCTGCTTCAAAATCAAGGACAAGCCATAGGTGGCAAGCAAGGTTTCTGCCTCATTTCCTCCGGATTTTGCCATCAGCTTGCTAATCATGAACCGGTCTACCAGCCATCCGATAAGCGCCAGAATCAAAAATGCAACCGGGATAGCAAGCAGAAACGGCAAATGCATTCCTGTCACAAAAAAATAACATACATATGCACCGAGCATGATACACTCCCCATGGGCTAAATTAACGATACCCATGTTACCCATGATTACCACGATACCAAGGGAGGTAAGCAAAAGAATTGCCGATGCATTTAATCCATTAAATATCTGATTCACAAATAACATATTTCCAACCTCATTTCTTTACAAATGATTATCATTTGTTAGTAAGCATGGGAAACACGCAGGACGTGTTTCCCGTTGCTTTGTCTACTCTTCACTTGCCAATGGGTCCTGGACAATCAAATCAGATGTTGCAACCACATCCAACAGTCCTTCTGAATTAACAATACCAATCTTGTATGTCATATTGAAATGATGGGTGTCTGCATTGTATGCAATCTCACCCTCCGGTGCATCCATGGTGACATCCGCCATATGTGCCAGAATATTCTCGGTAGAATAATCATCATTGTCAATTGCCTTTAACGCTTCAATCAGGTAGTAGATACCAATATAGGTAGACTCGCTGAGCGCCGTCATTTCATAGCTGTCATCAAAGGCTGCATAATAGCTTTCCTTCCATGCAGTATTGGCATCGTTCTCAATTGTATTTTCATAGGATGCACACAGAATTGCTCCCTTTGCAACGGAACCGGCTGCCTTATATACATTTTCATCCGCCATTACACTACATACCGGCATATCATCCATACTCAAACCGTAATTCTGGAACTGCTTGTACATTGCAGTCTCGCTGTCTGACCACAAACCGGAAATGATAACATCCGGGTCTGCCTCCTTAACCTTTGTAAGGATGGTAGCAAAGTCTGTCTGTCCGGTTGGAACTGCTTCCTCCCCAACGATTTCACCGCCAATCTCTTCACAGACGTCTGCTGCCTGTTCTGTCATCAGCTGTGCACCAGTGGTATCGGAATATACAAAGAACATCTTATCGCCATAATTTTCCTTTAACCATGGAATGAAGTATTCCCACATCTGCTGGGAAACAGCACCCATATAAACAATGTTATCGGACGGCTCCTCGCCCTCATAGGAGGTCGGATAGAGTAACAGGGAATCATTCTCCTCAACGATAGGCTTTACCGAATTACGGGAAGAAGATGCGTATGTACCAATTGTTGCAACTACCTCATCCTGTAAAATCAGCTTTTTAGCCTTTTCCACTGCAACCGTCGGGTCTGAACCGTAATCCTCTCTGATTGTCTCAATCTGCTTTCCGTTAATTCCGCCTTCTGCATTTACCTCGTCTACCACCATCTGTACAACGTTTGCACAGACATCCTCCAGTGTGGAGGTGGAACCGGAGGAGCTGAATAACACTCCTAATTTAATCGTATCACCATCCGACGCCGATGCAGTTCCTGTGGTGCCGGATGATGTATCCGTTGTGTCTGCGGTTCCGTCTGCTGCCGTACATCCGGTCAATGCGGATACCATCATTGCTGTTGTTAATAATAATGCTAATACTTTCTTTTTCATAAGCTCTTCCTCCTTCATAGCAAGCCAACATTTACATGAATGCTTAAAATCTGCTTTACGGGTTTATTTTATAAAGTAACAAAAAGGCAAGAGGACTTTTATAAGCACCCTTGCCTTTCTTTTACAAATATTATCATTTCACTTTTTGTTTTGCATTGTTTACAAAACACAAACATTTCCCTTTTTATTGGTTATGGTTCACAACAAACTGGTCATAACAGCAAAAAGCAATGTTTAATTCAATCATGCTGCTGACCTTCTCAATTTCCATCCCCAGAAGACCATTAATCTTATTAATGCGGTACACCATGGTATTGCGGTGGATAAATAATTTCTGGGAGGATTTTGAAATGTTTCCCTCCTCCTCCAAATAGACACGCAGTGTATTCAACAGGTTGGATTCATGCTGCTCATCATATTCCAGAATTTTCCCAAGGGTATTCTGAAAACAAAACCGCAGCACCTGACTGCCGTCAACCTCTGACAATAATTTCCGGATATTGCTCAATTTCTCATAGCTTGACACAATCTGGTCTTCCTGGCGATAACACAGCGCCTTTCCTGCATTTTGGTAGCTTTCCGGAACATTGACAATATCCGGTACCGCATTGCCAATGCCAATACCCGCAACAACATTTCCTGAAATCTGCTGCAAGTGCTTTACAAAGCTTTTACAGGTCTGTTCCAGACTGGCAATATCCCGTTCAATATTATTTACCAAGAGCACAAGCTCATTGTCATTATTCCAAAAATATAAGCTTTTAGGAAATAATGACAATACAGTCTGCTCCACATCTCCTCCTACAGAAGAATTCATCCGCATTTCCTGTTCATCAAACCGGACACAGATAATATTCATGTAGGAATGGAATTCCAAATCCCCACAGACCTGCCCTAACTGCTTCCCATATTTTTCATAGTCACTCTCATGCCCGAAAATCAGATTTTTCAATAAAATTCCCTTTTCATCCCACATCCGGTGACGGTTCATAATGAGCTCCGCCATCTCTTTGGTTATATCCACCACCGGCACTTCATTAGGCATCTCAATCAATGGAAGCTTCAGCTCATCCGCCCTTGCAATGACAGCTTCCGGAATCCGTTCAAACACCGGACCTATAATCAAAAAGACAGCCGATACCTCTTTATTTGCACATTGCTCTAACAAAAAAATTAATGCAGAATCACTGGTGTCCATTCCGGTGCCATAGACAAATAAAACCTCATGCTCATGCACCCACGGCTCCACTACAGGGGACAGCAGTCCCAGAAACCACCGGACCGTTTTGCACAAGCCCAGTCTGCCCGCCACCACCTTACAATTCTTCGTTGACGGCAGATTCATTACATCCTCTACTGTTACTTCCATAACAATCACTCCTTTGTAAAAAAAGAAAAAAGCCCACTCTGTATTCAAAATGGACTTCTTTGTCTCCGTATCTATTCAATTCTGTTCCTTACTCCGCAAGCTCCAGCATTTTCTGAAGCGGCAAGAAAGCCTTCTCCATCAAATCCTCTGTCAGAATTACCTCCGGCTCCATTGTCTCCAAGGCATCCACCACCTTATCCAGGGTAACCAGCTTCATATTCGGGCAAAACTGCCTATGCCCCACCGAATAGAACTTCTTATCCGGATTCTTCTGCATCAGTTCAAAAAATACTCCCATCTCCGTACAGATTAAAAATTCCTTTGCATCACTCTTTGTGGCATAATCAATAATCTCCGAGGTACTGCCAATAAAATCCGATACCTCCAATACATCCATGGTACATTCCGGATGGGTTAATACCACTGCTTCCGGACGTGCCTTCTTTGCCTCTAATACATTGTCAAGCGTAATACTTTTATGTACATGACAGAAACCATCGTTAAAGATAAAATTCTTTTCCGGCAGCTTCTCTGCCACATAACGGCCTAAATTATTATCCGGTACAAAGAAAATGTTCTTCGCATCCATTCTGCTTACTACCCTGATGGCATTTGAAGAGGTGACGCACACATCCGAAACTGCCTTAATCTCCGCAGTAGAGTTCACATAACAGACAACTGCCACATCCTCATATTGCTCCCTTACCTCGGCAATCCGCTCAGGTGTTACCATATGTGCCATAGGACAATCCGCACACTGGTCTGCCATAACCACCTTCTTCTCAGGATTTAAAATCTTTGCACTCTCACCCATAAAGGAAACTCCACAAAACAGGATACTCTTTTCTTTTACTTTTGTGGCAAGCTTTGCCAGATAATAGGAGTCGCCAACATAATCCGCAATCTGCTGTACTTCGCCATCTACATAATAATGTGCCAATATGACAACATCCTTTTCCTTCTTTAACTGCTCAATCTTCTGTACAGTATTCTCATTCATGGATTTAATCTCCTTTAGTATGCATTTCTGCTTTTGATAAACATTGTCATTATACACCAAGAAGAAAAGTCCGGTCAAGTATACCGGACTTGTTCTTTCAATATTGGGGAATTTTCAAAATTCTCATTTACACCTTGGTATTTCCTGTTCATGTTACACTCTTATTCCTCAAAAGGAATTACAGCTCCATCATAAGTCTCATTGATATAGGTTTTAATTTCATCTGATTTTAACACATCAACCAGTGCTTTAATCCCCTCACTATTTTCATTTCCTTCTTTTACACCAATGATATTTACATAGGTTTTAGCTGCCTGCGAATCCGATTTTTCATATGCAAGTGCATCCTGTGCTACAGAAAAGCCAGCCTCTAAAGCATAGTTACCATTTAATACGACAAATGCATTTTCACCTACTACTCTTGCTACCTGTGCAGCTTCTAACTCTACAATCTCAATGTTATGAGGATTCTCAGCAATATCATTCACAGTAGCCTCTAAACCTGCACCGTCCTTCAATGTAATAATGCCATTATCCTGCAGCAGTAACAATGCTCTTGCCTCGTTTGTCGTATCATTCGGTACTGCAATGGTGTCCCCATCCGCAATGTCTTCTAAGCTATCCTTTGTTCCCGGATAAATGCCAAAAGGCTCATAATGGATTCCGCCTGCATTTACAATATGAGTTCCTTTTTCTTCATTGAAGCTGTCAAGATAAGGTATGTGTTGGAAATAATTTGCGTCATATTCACCACTCTCTACAACCTCATTTGGCTGAACGTAATCTTCAAACTCCGTTATCTCTAAATCATATCCCTGCTCTGCTAAAATATCCTTTGCCTTTGCCAGAATCTCTGCATGAGGAGTTGGAGATGCCGCAACCTTAATCACTGTCTTTTCTGTGCTGTCATTTTCAGCAGCTTCCGCCTCTGTACTCTCCGAAGCTGTTTTTGTCTCTGCCTCTGTTACGTTCTCCGTATTTCCACCGCAGCCTGTTAAAACTCCTGTCACTAAAATTCCTGTTACTAATAAAGATAATAATCTCTTTTTCATAAATTTTTTCCTTTCTTTCTTTAAAAAATAATTTTTGCAGCCTATGTACTGCTTCGCTATTTTCTCTTATCCAATTTTGACGCAATCAACATTCCCACCGACTGGAAAATCTGAACCAAAACAATTAATAAAACAACTGTTACTATCATGATACCGGTCTGCCATCTATAATATCCATAACGGACTGCAATATCACCGAGACCACCACCGCCTACGGTTCCCGCCATAGCGGAATATCCCAAAATTGTACCAATGGCAATGGTAACTCCGGTAATCAGTGAGGTTCTCGCCTCCACCAGCAATACCTTTACAATAATTCTCATATTGGAAGCCCCCATGGATTTGGCAGCTTCAACAACTCCCGCATCCACTTCTTTAATGGAGGATTCTACCATTCTAGCAATAAATGGTATGGCTGCCGCAACCAGCGGAACAATCGTCGCAGTAGAACCGGTGCTCTTTCCTACCAGTGCCCGGGTAAAAGGTATCAGCAATATCAGCAATATCAAAAACGGAATACTTCTGACGATGTTTGCGATAAAATCCAGCACCTTATATATAATTGCATTTGGTGAAAGTCCATCCTTATCAGATACTGCTAACAGTACCCCCATTGGAAGTCCAAACAGATATCCGAATGCAGTAGACAAAAGAGTCATATATAAGGTTTCTCCGATTCCCTTCATAATCATCTGTATTACTTCAGGCGTCCACATAATCCACCGCCTCCTCTATCTCAATTCCATGGTCTCTAAGATAAGCTTTCATTGCCTCCCTTTTCGTACTGTCTTTCTTAAATTCCAGTATCATATCTCCTTTGGCAACACCACCCACATTTTTTGTGGATGCCTTTAAAATATTCACCGGCTCCTCAAATGTTAATACAAGATTGGCAATGACCGGTTCAAAAGCGGAGTTTTCCGAAAAGGTAACCCGTACACGTTCTCCGTGTTTAATCCGGTCCTCCGTTGCAAGCAGCTTCTCATCTGCCTGTACATCGGTATCCCTCACAATCAGCTCCTTTGCCACCTTTGATTTCGGATGACTGAACACTTCGGAAACCAGTCCGGTCTCAACCACTTCCCCTTCCTTCATGATTGCTACATGGGAACAGATTTCTCGGACTACAGACATCTGATGGGTAATAATCACGATGGTAATTCCAAACCGTTTATTAATATCCCTTAACAGCTCTAATATAGAGGATGTGGTCTGTGGGTCCAATGCACTGGTCGCCTCATCACAGAGCAGTATCTTCGGGTCACTTGCAAGCGCTCTTGCAATGGCTGTTCTCTGCTTCTGACCACCGGATAACTGGGCTGGGAATGCATTTTTCTTGTCCGCAAGCCCCACAATTTCCAAAAGCTCTAACGCTTTCTTCCTTGCATCCTTTCTTTTGACTTTCTGGATATATAAAGGAAAACAAACATTTTCCAAAACAGATTTCTGCATCAGCAGGTTAAAATGCTGGAAAATCATGGCTATATCTTCTCTCTGTTTTTGTAATTCCTTCCTGGAATAATCACCTAAGGATTTTCCCTCGATTAAGACCTTACCCTCAGTTGGTTCCTCCAGGAAGTTCATACATCGAACCAGTGTACTCTTGCCAGCACCGGACATTCCGATAATTCCATATATGTCACTCTTTCCGATGGTTATGTTCACATTCTTAAGAGCCTCAACGGTTCCGTCTTTTGTTGTAAAGGATTTTGACAAATTCTCAATTACAATCTCTGACATGGCTTCTCCTTTCCTTAGCGCTTCCTCTTAACGGTTTATAGGATACCATTTTGGTAGGAATAAGTAAAATATATAAATATTATGGCTGGTCATAGAATAAACCTATAACCAGCCATATTACTGTATTGTTTTAAATTTTCACCAAATCAGGACTCTATTGCAGTAGTATATGCCCGGTTACTCAACAGACACAACCGTATAGTCCTTGTCCTCCACTGCCTTCTTTAACACATCACTTGAAACATCTGCTGAAAGCTTTACTACAGCAGTACCCTTCTCATGGCTTACTACTGCTTCTGTCACGCCATCCAGACTTTCCAGTGCTTTCTTTACCGTCGCCTCACAGTGTCCGCACATCATACCTTCAATTTTCATTGTCTTTTCCATTGTCTTGTCCTCCATTTTCATATTTGTTTGATTTAATCTTTCATCATCCACAGCATTTGCCGCAGTTTGATTATCTGTCGTTGTTCCGCTTTCCATACTACGGATGGAATGTTTTACCTTTTTATCCCTGCCTGCATCATACAGCCTGCACCAGTTAAGTCTTAGCGCATTGGTTACTACACAGAAGCTGGACAGGCTCATCGCCGCCGCTCCAAACATCGGATTTAACTGCCAGCCAAACAGCGGAATCCATACTCCCGCTGCCAGCGGGATTCCAATAATGTTATAAATAAATGCCCAGAACAGATTTTCATGGATATTCTTAAGGGTTGCACGGCTTAAACGGATTGCCGCCGGCACATCACTTAACCTGCTCTTCATTAATACCACATCCGCCGCATCAATGGCAATATCCGTTCCTGCACCTATTGCAATTCCGATATCCGCCCGGGTAAGAGCCGGGGCATCATTAATTCCATCGCCTACCATGGCAACCTTACCTTTCTCCTTCAGCTCACGGATTACATTTTCTTTTCCATCCGGCAATACCCCGGCAATTACCTCGTCCACGCCAGCCTGCTTACCAATGGCTTTGGCAGTCCGCTCGTTATCCCCGGTCAGCATAACCACATGGATTCCCATATTTTTAAGCTCCGCCACTGCCTGGGGACTTTCCTCCTTTATGACATCGGCAACGGCAATGATACCGATAAATCTGCCATCCATTACGAAAAATAACGGTGTCTTGCCCTCCTCTGACAGTTTTTCCGACTGTTCCTTTATGTCCTCCGTAATCTCAGCCTTTGTGCTGATAAAATTGAAATTGCCCCCCATCAGCCGGCTTCCATTCCATACTGCAGAGAGACCATTGCCCGGCAATGCGGTAAATTCAGAAACCTCCTCTGCCTCCTGCATTTCAAATTCCTCTTCCACATAACCGATAACCGCCTTTGCCAAAGGATGTTCACTCTTGCGCTCCAAGAAATATGCAATGGTAAGCAGCTCTTCCTCCGTCACCCCGTTTGGAATAATATCCGTTACCTTCGGTTCTCCACTGGTAATGGTTCCTGTCTTGTCCAATGCCACAATCTGCATTTTGCCTGCTTCCTCAAGGGAAACTGCGGTCTTAAACATAATACCGTTTTTGGCGCCCATTCCGTTACCCACCATAATCGCCACCGGGGTTGCCAGTCCCAGTGCACACGGACAGCTGATTACCAGTACCGAAATTCCCCTTGCCAGTGCAAAGCCTATACTTTCACCTGCCAGAAGCCATACTATGATAGTAACGGCTGCAATAGCGATAACCGCAGGAACAAATACGCCGGAAACCTTATCTGCCACCTTGGCAATCGGCGCTTTGGTGGCTGCCGCATCGCTGACCATCTGGATAATCTGGGACAGGGTCGTATCCTCCCCCACTCTTGCCGCCTCACATCTTAAAAAACCGGACTGGTTCACCGTGGCGGCAGACACCATATCTCCCTCTGCCTTATCCACCGGAATGCTCTCGCCCGTCAGCGCGGCTTCATTTACAGCACTATTTCCCTCTAATATCACGCCATCCACCGGAATGCTCTCTCCCGGACGGACTACAAAGATATCACCCTTATTCACCTGGTCAATGGAAACCTCTGTTTCCCTGCCATCCTTTATTATAACAGCGGTTTTGGGTGCTAATTTCATCAGGCTCTTTAATGCATCCGTTGTCTTTCCCTTGGAGCGTGCCTCTAACATTTTACCCACCGTAATCAGTGTTAAAATCATTGCAGCCGATTCAAAATACAACTCATGCATATATGCCATTACCGCATCCATATCCCCCTTAACCTGGGCATCTGTCATGGCAAACAGTGCATAGGTGCTGTATACAAATGCCGCCCCTGAACCTAATGCCACCAATGCATCCATGTTTGGCGCACGGTGCCAGAGGCTCTTAAAGCCATTGATAAAAAATTTCTGGTTAATAACCATAATGACTATGGTAAGGAGAAGCTGTGTCAGCCCCATGGCAACATGGTTGTTATCATAAAAGGATGGAAGGGGCCAGTTCCACATCATATGTCCCATGGAAAAATACATCAGCACAACCAGAAATCCCACAGAGCTCCACAGCCGCTTTTTCAATACCGGGGTTTCCTTATCTTTTAATGCATCCTCGTAATCATTTACTCCTGATGCCTCCCCCTTCCCATGTTTCCCTTTCAAAGATGCCCCATATCCGGCATCCTCTACCGCCTTTATAATCTCTGGTGTGCTGGCAATTCCCTCCACGCCCATGGAATTAGTCAGAAGACTTACCGAACAGGAGGTTACGCCCTCCACATTCAAAACCGCCTTTTCCACTCTGGCACTGCAGGCTGCACAGCTCATGCCTGTAACGTTATATTGCTCCATTTCTGCCTCCTGTCTGTATATATATTATAGGTAATTGCAAAACTCCCTATTTTCAAAATCTAGTTGTGCAATATAAACAATGTCATAAGCAGGGTGCTTTGGAGCCGTTGGTACTTCGCATTGAACACTTAGTAAGTGCCTTGGCACGAACTTAGTGTGAAAGTGTGCCTTGGCTGGTGCCGTATTTTGGCACCTTATGTACTGTTACGAGCGACAAGTAGTGCAATGCCTGTATACTTGGCGAAACGAAGTTGAGCCTAGTAGAAAGGTATGCAAAGCTACGTGCCCTGTGGTGAATAGTTTATTTTACACAACGTGCGGTTCCAAAAACTGAGTTTCGCAATCGCCTATGAAAATGCAGCTTTTGAAAGGAGGCAGAATAATGGCAGAGACAGGTTTACCGGAAAACTTTTTATGGGGCGGTGCAGTGGCAGCCCATCAGCTGGAGGGCGGCTGGAATGAAGGCGGCAAGGGTCCCAGTGTATCAGATGTGCTGACGGCAGGCGCCCATGGCGTAATGAGAAGAATCACCGATGGTGTAGTGGAAGGTGAAAATTATCCCAATCATGAGGCAATTGATTTTTATCATAGATATAAAGAGGATATTGCGTTATTTGCGGAGATGGGTTTTAAGTGCTTCCGTACCAGTATTGCATGGACGAGAATTTTTCCAAAGGGAGACGAGGATACTCCAAATGAAGAAGGGCTTCAATTTTATGATGACATGTTTGATGAGTTGTTAAAGTATGGGATTGAGCCGGTCATCACCTTAAGCCACTTTGAAATGCCGTACCATTTGGCAAAGGAATATGGCGGCTGGTATAACCGTAAGGTGGTTGATTTCTTTGTAAAATATGCCGTTACGGTTATGGAGCGCTATAAGGACAAGGTAAAATACTGGATGACTTTTAATGAGATAAACAACCAGAGCAATACCAATGCAGATATTTTTGGCTGGACCTGCTCCGGTGTGAAGTTTTCGGATTATGACAATCCAGAGGAGGTAATGTACCAGTGTGCACATCATGAGCTGGTGGCAAGTGCCTTGGTGGTTAAGAAGGGACACGAAATTAACCCGGATTTTAAAATTGGCTGTATGTGCTCCTTTGTGCCATTTTATCCCTACTCCTGCAATCCGGATGATATTATGACAGCGGTGGAAGCTATGCATGAGAGGTATCATTTTGCAGATGTGCATGTAAGGGGGCACTATCCAAACTTTACAAAGAAGGAATGGGAGCGCAAGGGTTATAATATTGTGATGGAGCCGGAGGATGAAAGGATTCTTGCCGAGGGCAAGGTGGATTATCTTGGTTTCAGCTATTATATGACCAACACCGTGAAGGCAGATGCCAGGACGGATACCGCATCTACTATGGATGGAAGCTCCGGCAATTCCGTTGAAAACCCATATATCAAGGTGAGCGACTGGGGCTGGGCAATTGACCCTGTGGGACTGCGTTACGCATTAAACTGCCTGTATGAGCGCTATGAGATTCCATTGTTTATTGTGGAGAATGGCTTTGGCGCCATTGACGTAAGGGAAGAGGACGGAAGCTGTAAGGATGATTACCGTATTGCATATCTGAAGGCTCATATTGAGGAGATGAAAAAGGCGGTTATCCATGACGGAGTGGAGCTGATGGGATATACGCCTTGGGGCTGTATTGATTTGGTATCCTTTACCACAGGTGAGATGAAGAAACGTTATGGCTTTATCTATGTGGATAAAAATAATGACGGAAGCGGAACGCTGGAGCGAAGCAGGAAGGCTTCCTTTGAATGGTATAAGAAGGTTATTGCCAGCAACGGTGAGGATTTGGATTAACTACATTACAGTAAACAAAAATATCCTGTTCATGGAAGCATGAATGGGATATTTTGAGTTGAGGAAATAGAAGAATCTTGGTATAATGATAATAATTCTTAATTAAGGATTAACAAGTAATAAGGAGGGTAAAATAATGAATGCAAAAAAATTAGGTTTTGGGTTAATGAGACTGCCGTCTTTGGATTCCAATGACCCGTCAAAGATTGATATTGAACTGACAAAAAAGATGGTGGACACCTTTCTTGAGAGGGGCTTTACTTATTTTGATACCGCATGGATGTACTGTGGTTTCAAAAGTGAAAATGCTGCGAAGGAAGCATTGGTGGACAGGCATCCAAGAGACAGCTACACGTTGGCAACCAAGCTGCATGCAGGCTTTTTGAAAACAAAAGAGGACCGTGACCGCATTTTCAACGAGCAGATGGCAAAGACCGGTGTGGATTATTTTGACTATTATCTGCTTCATGATGTGGGACATGACCACTACGAAATTTATAAGGAGCTGGACTGCTTTAACTGGATTATGGAAAAGAAGAAACAGGGACTGGTAAAGACCATCGGATTTTCCTATCATGATAATGCAGAGCTGCTGGATAAGGTTTTGACAGAGCATCCTGAAATGGAATTTGTACAGCTTCAGATTAACTATCTGGATTGGGAAAGCGAGGGTGTCCAGTCCAGAAAGTGTTATGAGGTGGCGGTAAAGCATGGAGTTCCTGTAATTGTCATGGAACCGGTTAAGGGCGGGACACTGGCGCAGGTGCCGGAAAATGTTGAAAGCCTTTTTAAGAGTTATCATCCGGATATGTCGATTCCGTCATGGGCAATCCGTTTTGCGGCAAGCCTTGACAATGTCATGATGGTGTTAAGCGGCATGAGTAATATGGAGCAGTTATTGGATAACACAGATTATATGACGGATTTTAAACCGTTGACAGAGGAAGAGAAGAAGGTAATCTGGCAGGCAGTAGATTTGATTAACAGCAACATTGAGATTCCTTGTACCGGCTGTTCCTATTGTACGGATGGCTGTCCGATGAAGATAGCGATTCCAAAATACTTTTCACTGTATAATGCAGATAAACAGGAGGTTAAGGAAAAGGGCTGGACACCCCAGGGAGAATACTATGACCGTTTGACTAAGGTATTCGGTAAAGCCAGCGCCTGTGTTGCCTGCGGGCAGTGTGAGAGGGTATGTCCACAGCATTTACCGATTATAGAGCATTTAAAAGAGGTTGCAGCTTATTTTGAAGCATAGGAAGGGAAGCTGTGAAGCGTGAGAGGAGAAAAGCAATGGGTGATATAAAAAAGATTGCGGTTCTGACAAGTGGAGGAGATGCGCCGGGCATGAATTCGGCAGTCCGTGCCGTTGTGTTCAGCGCAACTCATTTTGGAATTTCTGTGGTGGGTGTATTAAGGGGATATGATGGTTTAATTGATTGGGAAACCATTCCCTTGGGACTTGAGGATGTGCGCAATATCAACAACCAGGGCGGAACCATTCTTTTTACCAGCAGAAGTGAGCGGTTTTTGCAGCCTGAATACCGGCAGCAGGCTGCCCGCAATCTTAAAGCTCAGGAGATAGATGCCGTTGTGGCGATTGGCGGGGATGGAACCTTAAGAGGAGCCATTGAATTTCAGAAGGAAGGGATTAATATTATATGTATTCCCGGAACCATTGACCGGGATGTGTCCTGTACGGAATATACTTTAGGTTTTGATACCGCTGCGAATACCGCAACAGGGGCAATTGACAGGATTAGGGATTCCTCTGTATCCCACGGAAGATGCAGTGTGGTGGAGGTTATGGGAAGAAAGCGGGGCTATATTGCCCTGTGGGCTGGAATGGCGGCTTCGGCAGATGCCATTGTCCTTCCAGAAAAATGGGACGGTAATTTTGACAGTATCACAGATACCATCCAAAAGCGGCATGCAGATGGCAGAAACAGCTATCTTGTGGTGGTAGCGGAGGGCGTCACCGATGCACCGGAGCTTGCTGAGAGAATACGGGAAAAGACGGGAATTGAATCCAGGGTATCGGTTTTGGGATATATACAAAGGGGGGGGCAGCCCACTGCCAAAGACAGGATGTATGGCTCCCTGATGGGAGCATATGCCATAGAGATTTTGAATCAGGGCAGGAAAAACCGCATTGTGGCGATTAAAAATGATGTCCTGATTGATTTTGATATTACAGAGGCAGTGACTATACAAAATAATACCTTGGATTCCTTCCAGTATGAGTTGAGCCTGCTGTTATCAGAATAGGAATGGGGAGGAGTACATCATGGCAAATCATTTCAGAGGGGAGTCCGTCAATACCCGGGTTACGGTTGACTGGAAGGATATTTCTTTTTTAGGGAAGATAATGGTAATATTGTGCGTTGTTCTGTTTTTTGTTTTTATCGGTCTTCTTTTTGTGCCGGGTATGGGTAAAGCAGGAATTGCAGGATTGATTGCATGGTTCATTTTTCTTTCCTTAACCTGTATTTATGTGGGAAAGCTGCAGGGCAGGCAAAGGATAGCTCCGTACATATTGATTGCAGCAGGTATACTGGGAGAGACAGGGTATCTTCTGGTTTCGGCGTATGTGGAGAAAAATGGCTTTACAATAGGTCTGCTGGTGCTTATTTGCTGCACTGTGATATTTGCAGGCTTTTTTATACCTGGCATCTGTATACTTGTAGCAGGGATAAAAAGGAACAGAAAATGGAAAACATACAGCAGAACAGTTATGGCGGCGATTGTAAGCTATAAAAATATAACCACAGGGATGTTTGAATTTGATAATATAGCACCGGGATTAAATAATCCTGTAAATAATAACACGGTTTACAGCCCGGTTATACAGTATGATGTGGATGGAAAAACCTATACCGGAGAAACCGGCTCTTATTTTGGGAGAAATCAGCTTCCGGCAGTGGGACAGCAGATAGAGATACATGTTAATCCTGCGAATCCCAATGATTTTATAATGGTTTTGCAGAAAGGCAGTTTCTTTATCGTATTTGGGCTCATATTTGTTGTAATAGGCTTGGTTGCCCTCTTTATTGCCGCAAGCATTGCATTTCTGGTAAAAATGATAATGCCATGATTGCTCTTATTTTGTCAGTGGAATTTTTTGTTTTAATTGTGTAAAGGTATCATAAAAACATGACATACAGCTGTCGTGTTTGATGCAGTACAATACTACATGGAAAAGGAGCAGTCATGAAAATAGACAGACTGATTGGAATTTTATCCATATTGCTGCAGACCGATATTGTGACAGCGCCTTATCTGGCGGAGCACTTTGAGGTTTCCAGGCGGACAATTAACAGGGATATTGAAGATTTGTGCAAGGCTGGTATTCCTATTGTGACAAGGCAGGGAGTAAATGGCGGCATTTCCATTATGGAGGACTATAAAATAGACAAAACACTGGTGAATTATACCGAAATGCAGGATATACTTGCAGGACTGCGCAGTCTGGACAGTGTAAATGGAACAAACCGCTATGGGAAGCTGATGGAAAAGCTGTCGGCAGGCTCCTCTGATTTTATGGTGGGAAACCAGTCAGTACTGATTGATTTATCTTCTTGGTACAAGGATTCCCTTGCACCCAAAATCGAGCTGATACGGACGGCAATTGAAACGGGCAGGGAACTGGAATTTACTTACTATTCCCCAAAGGGCGAATCCCTGCGTTCTATCGAGCCCTATTACCTGATATTCCGGTGGTCAAGCTGGTATGTATGGGGATGGTGCAGAAAGCGGGAGGATTTCCGGCTGTTTAAGCTAAACCGCATGGAGAAAATGAGGTTATCAGAGCAGTCCTTTGTGAAAAAGAAGGCTCCCATGCCGGATTTGAGTAATGAAAGGATTTTTCCCGGCGGGATAAAGGTAAAAGCCCTTTTTGAACCCGAATGCAAATGGAGGCTCATAGAAGAGTTTGGCATGGATTGTTTTCAGGAAATGGAGGACGGAAGGCTTTTATTCCAGGCAGATTATACCGATGTGGAAAACCTGCTTAGCTGGCTGCTTACCTTTGGTGACAAGGTGGTGCTGCTGGAGCCCTTAGAGGTGCGGGAAAAAATAATGGATATTGCCAAGAACATGCAGGGGAAGTATTTTAATGACTGTAATTCTGAGAGGAGAGAGTGAAATGGAATACATAAGGATTACAAAAGAAAATCTGGAAGCAGAGCATATCTGCTGTGCCATAGCAGGGAAAAAAGACCCGCAGGTGCTTGCAAAAAAAGAGTGGATGAAGAACCGGCTGGATGAGGGTCTTGTATTTTTAAAGGGAGATATCCGCGGAAAATGTTTCATTGAGTATATACCGGCAGAATATGCATGGGTGCCGATAAATGCAGAAAACTATATGCATATTAACTGTTTCTGGGTGTCCGGTTCCTGTAAGGGGAATGGATATGCGAATGAGCTTTTGGAATGTTGTAAAGAGGACGCAAGGCAAAAAGGGAAAAGCGGCCTTACGGTTATTTCCTCAAAAAAGAAAATGTCCTTTTTATCAGACCCCCAATACCTTGCCTACAAAGGTTTTCAGATTGCAGATACTGCCAAGCCGTATTTTACACTGATGTATCTGCCATTTGATGGAAATGCAGATGTTCCGAAATTTAAAGCCTGTGCAAAGGAGTCCCACATAGAGAAGGATGGATTTACATTATATTACACAAATGATTGTCCATACACGGCAAAATATGTTCCGGTTGTAGAGCAGTGTGCCGTTTCAAGGGGGATTCCGTTTACATCCGTTCATATAGATAGTCTGGAAAAGGCGCAGAATGCTCCTGCGGCATGGACAAATTATGCCCTGTTTTATAATGGTGATTACATCACAAATGAAATTTTATCAGAGAAAAAATTCATTGCCATCTGTGAAAAGCTTTTGGATGTGGAACCAAACAGATAAAGCAGGCAGGACAAAGATTATTATTGTGGGTTGTTGAGGGGAGGCAGATAAGAAATGAGATATGCATGGATTGATGAGTATTTATTAAGGAAACCGGGGGTCACGAAGGACCTTCAGCGGGATTGGAACTGGATACGTTACCAGATTGGCGGTAAGATGTTTGCAGCAGTCTGTCTCGGTGAAAAGGATGAACCATACTATATTACATTGAAGCTGGAACCCTCGGAGGGGGATTTCTTACGAACCCAGTATGAGGATATTATCCCCGGCTATTATATGAATAAAATGCATTGGAACTCCATAAAACCGGACGGGGCAGTGCCGGATGATTTGGTAAAGGATATGCTGGACAAATCATATCAGCTTGTGCTTGGAGGCTTCAGTAAGAAAAAGCAACGGGAAATTCTAGGGGGTACAGCCTCCGTGGGAACACTAAGCTGTTGCGGTACAGATTGTACAAAATGCGGATGCTATGGAACCATGTGTAAGGGATGTAATGAGAGTCTTGGAAAAGTGTTTCATGCACCAGAAGGACGGGCGTGTCCGATTTATGAATGTTCGGTTAACAGGAAAAAGCTGAAAGGGTGTGGAGATTGCAGTAGTGTTCCGTGTGAAATTTGGAGAAGGACAAAAGATTCATCCTATTCTGATGAGGAATTTGAACAAAGCATAAAAGAACGTGTAAATAGATTAGGGAAAGGGGAAAGGAAAGATGGCGTTTGATTACAAAAAGGAATATAAAGAATTTTATATGCCAAAGAATAAACCGGGTATCGTAGAGGTGCCAGCTATGAATTATATTGCGGTTCGCGGCAGGGGAAATCCCAATGCAGAGGGGAGCGAGTACAAGCAGTCCATCGGGTTGCTCTATGCAATTGCATTTACGATTAAAATGAGTAAAAAGGGAAGTCACCAGATTGATGGGTATTTTGATTATGTGGTACCTCCGTTGGAGGGCTTCTGGTGGCAGGAGGGAAAAAACGGGATTGATTATACCTGTAAAGAGGATTTTCAGTTTATTTCTGTCATCCGGCTGCCGGATTTTGTGACGAAGACAGACTTTGACTGGGCAATCGAGGAAGCCACAAGAAAAAAGAAGCAGGATTTTTCAAAGGTGGAGTTTCTCACATATGATGAAGGACTGTGTGTCCAGTGCATGCATATCGGTTTCTATGATGATGAGCCGGCGACGGTGGAGAGGATGCATGAATTTATGACGGCACAGGGGTATGAGCTGGATATTACAGATAAACGGCTTCACCATGAGATTTATTTGAGTGATGCAAGGAGAGTGGCGCCGGAGAAGCTCAAAACGGTGATAAGACATCCGATAAAAAAATGTTATCAGGGCTGAAAAAAGGAACGATTTAGATTACAGTGTGGGAGATGAATTGTCAGGAGGGTAAAGATAATGGAATACATAAAAGCGACAGATGAAAATAGGGATATTATTTTTGATATTGTACAGACCACAGTCCGGGCGGTTTATTCAAAATACTATCCGGGAGAGGTTGTGGACTTTTTCTGTGAACATCATAGCAGGGAAAATATTGCAAAGGATATCAAAAATGGCAATGCAGGCATTTTGGTGGTTGATAATCAGATTGTTGGAACCGGGTGCCATGAGGACAACCATATTACCAGAGTTTATGTTTTGCCGGAGCTTCAAGGCAAGGGATATGGCAGCTTTATTATGCAATGCCTGGAGGATGAGATTTCCGTAAAGCATCATACGGTGGTATTAGATGCGTCTCTTCCTGCCAGTCATTTATACGAAAAGAGAGGATACCGTACGATTCAGCATGAAAAACTGTCTGTGGAAAATGATGCGGTTCTGGTTTATGAGGTGATGGAAAAGGTTTTGTCTGAAAAGAAGAGAGGATGATTTTACTTATGGCAACATGGAGTGGAACGAGACATAAATTAGAAAATGATTATCTGGCAGAAAGCCTGAAAGGACATATCCGGTATTTTGCAACCAGTTATAGCAAATGCCCGGACCATGAAGGGCGGGCTGCCATCCTGTTAGATGGAAAGGAGATTATCTCAGGTGGATATTATAATAATTGGGTGAAAGCCCATTTATTCCCGAAGGACCAGAAGTATGAGGAACGAATGGGAAGGGAAATGGCGTTTATGGACGACACGGCAGTACAGCTTGGAGTGTTTGACCAAAGATGCTTTTACGAGGCTTTTGGCATATTTGATAATCAGAGTATTGATGATAGTTTAAAGAGCGATAATATGCTGGTAAGAATATTTGCCATATTAGACAGGCGTGTAGGTAAGAGAAGGCTGCTGGCAATGAAGGAAACGATAGAACAGGAGGAGAAATCCTTTCGGGAATTCTTTGCTATAAGAGCGGATGCGGAAGGAATTTTTTGAATATGAAAAATAATATTATGTATTATCGGAACAATCATATAGAGTACATTTCTTATGAAGATTCTGTCCAGTCTTATCCGGTGCACACACATGCGAATCATATCATGTTCGGATATGTTACAGACGGCGCGGTTCGTATTATTTGTAATGGAGAGGAGTTTTTATACCAGACAGGCGGATATTTCTGCATTCTGCCGGATACGCCCCATGCTGTGGAGGCGGTAAATGGTGTAAGCTATTCCATGATAACGGTGTGTATGCCTGCCAATAAAATGCTGCAAGAATATGGAAAAAGCAAGAATGGTTATTTAAATAGATTAAAGCAGTTAATCTTAAAGGCACCGGAGAATACATTTTTGATTGCGGATATGGTACAGAGTATAGCGGTAAGTCCTTATCATATGATTCGGCAGTTTAAGGCTGCCTGCGGTCTGACGCCCCATCAGTTCCAGATACAGTGCAGAGTGCGGAAAGCACAGAGATTATTGGAGGAAGGAAAAAGCGTGACCGAAGCAGCTTATGCCACAGGCTTCTGTGACCAGAGCCACTTCGACCGTTGCTTTAAAAGAATTGTCCGGCTGACGCCAAATGCGTACAGACAGTCAGTAAGACAAGCCGCTGGAGGGGATTTTAACATAATGCCGGAATGAATTTTGCAAACAGGTAAAGTCCATCATTTCCTGCATGAACCTCATGTGGAACACCGGGGGACATAATAGAAATGGTTCCAACCTCATAAGGGATGGAAGCACCGTCATTGATACATATACCGGAACCGGCAATTACCTCATGGGTTTCCAGCTGTGTTTCGTGGATATGGTTTTTGATGCTCTTGTCTGGTGCAATGCGGACAAGATGGTAACTGAATTGTCCATTGGTATCTTTTGATGAGACAATGTGTTTGAGCTCTACACCTTCAAAGGCTGGATGCTTTGACCAGGGAATGTCTGCAAATTCCTCTTTTGCTGCTGGCAGCTTCAAAGAGCCGCCGTCAAATGCTTCAAAAATAGATAATGGGTTATTGTTCATAGATGTCTGCCTCCTTTGTTTTTGATAAGTGTATTATAAGAGAAGGAGAAGGGATTGGATAAAATTGCGGTGTTTGGGATTATACAATGCTAAGTAACCGCATTGGTGGTGAAAGAATAATTATTTAAAATAAATTGACAAACATTTAAATGTATGCTTATATATTTAAATAATATATGAATAAATGTTCAGTTATTCATGTTTTGAGATTTATATCCGCTAGAAAAAGGGAGGAAATGATAATGTATCAAATAACAGCCATTTTAATTTTAACAGTATTTTATGCATTTTATTTTGCCAAAATTGTGCTTCAGAAGAAACAGTCCATAAAGACAAACCAGATGGGAACTGGAAATAAGCCGAAGAAGGTGCTTGTCATTGAGCGAATCATGAGTGCTGCGACGGTACTGGTATGCATTGCAGATATTTTAAGTATTTTTTTTGTGAAAACATTTCCTGTGGCAGGGCTTAGAATTGCAGGAATTGTAATTGGTTTGATTGCTGTCATTTTCTTTGCACTGGCAGCCACAACGATGAAAAACAGCTGGAGGGTAGGAATACCAGAAGAAAAAACCTCGCTCATCACAAATGGTATATATAAATGGAGCAGAAATCCTGCTTTTGTGGGGTTTGATTTGCTGTATTTGTCGATATGTCTTATGTTTTTTAATATTCCGTTGCTGGCAGTGTCTGTCTGGGCGGCGGTGATGCTTCATATGCAGATTTTACAGGAAGAGGAGCATATGCAGCGTATGTTTGGAGAGGAGTATGAGGAGTATAGGAAGAGGACAGCGAGGTATTTTGGGAGAAGGTAAGAGGTTGGGAAGAAAGAAGAAATGGAAATGCTGCTGCTTGCAGAATTTGGGAAATTAAAGGATGGCAGTCCAGAGTCCGCAGATGCGCAATGTCTTGTTAAAAGGTTGCATAATTATATCACGGATAATTTCTACAAATGCTCCAACGACATTTTGTTAAGTCTTGGTCAGATATATGCCGGGGGAGGAGAGTTTACAGCCAGTATTGACCGTGCCGGTGGAACGGGAACGGCAGACTTCACGGCAGAGGCGATACGGATTTACTGTGGTAAATAACAGCTTATTTTCCATTGCATAAGAGAATATGTATTTAAAAAGAATGGGATAGCATGCAGATGCTATCTCATTTGTTGTATAAGATTTTTCTTGCGGATGGACACTAACACCTTTATAATAAATTACAGGTAAAAATGGTTAGAAGGTTCTTAAAACGAATCTCATCCACCAAAGAAAAAGCGGGGTTACAGGAGAGGGATAACAAATGAGTAAGAAATGGTATCGCCGGCGCAAGCGGCTGTTTGAAATATTAGAGGTTGGCAATGATTTGGACTATGTCAGCCGTTGCTATGATTTTTTTAATGCATTTACAATTGTACTGAATCTGGTGGCAAGTATCATGTATACCTATGAGGGGATGCGTGTGCAGTACGGAAGCATTTTGATATGGATTGAGCGGATTACGGTTGCGTGCTTTGCGATAGATTATTTTTTGCGTATTTTTACTGCCCGGTTTTTGTATGCGGATGAGGAGGATATGACAGAACTGTGCGCAGTGAGAAAATATATGCTGTCCTTTATGGGAATTGTGGATATTCTTTCCTGGCTGCCCTACTATCTGCCAATTTTCTTCCCATCGGGAACTGTCGCATTCCGGATGGTGCGGATTGTACGGATTTTCCGCCTGTTCCGGGTGGACGCATATTACGATTCCCTCCATGTCATTACTGATGTTTTGTATAAGAAACGCCAGCAGCTGGTGTCATCGGTGGTTCTGATTCTGATTCTGATGATTGCTTCCAGCCTCTGTATGTACAGTCTGGAGCACGAGGCGCAGCCGGAGGTGTTTACCAATGCCTTTTCCGGAATCTGGTGGTCAGCGTCCACCCTGCTCACTGTGGGGTATGGCGATATTTATCCGGTTACCATGATGGGGAAGATATTGGGAATTATAATTTCCTTTTTGGGGGTTGGCATGGTTGCCATTCCGACAGGTATCATTTCTGCAGGCTTTGTGGACCAGTATTCCAGCATTAAGAGAAGAAATGAGTACGGCTATGAGGAGGATATGCATTTTATTAAGGTTCACATTACAGAAGAGGATAAATGGTTCAATAAGCGCATTGCAGACCTGTCACTGCCGGCAGGGGTCATTGTGGCGATTATCAAAAGGGATGAAGAGATAATTGTTCCCCGTGGGGACGTGGTGCTGCTGGAGGATGATGTGGTGGTATTAGGGGCGATTCCTTATGAAGAGGATGAAAAGGAGCGCATCAATCTGAAGGAGATTGTACTTAAGAAGCAGAATCCATGGACAGGAGTGAAGATTAAGGATTTGGACATTTCCCGCCAGTCGGTTATTGTGCTGGTGAAACGCCGAAATAAATCTCTGATTCCAAACGGTAACATGGTGTTACAGGCGGGAGACAGGGTGTTCTTATACACGAAGCTTTGTCTGGCAGATGCCAGTACCATTGAAATATAGAAACGGTATATGTTTTAAGGAGGAGTTATATGCAGATTAAGTCCTTACATATCGAAAATTTCAAATCCATTCGGGAACTCACAATCTCCGACATTGAAAATGCCCTGATTCTGGTGGGAAAGAACAACACAGGAAAGACGGTTGTGATAGATGCCATTCGTGCGGTTACCGGGAATTATACGGTCAGGGAAAATGATTTTAATGAGAAAAAGCAAAATATTGAAATTGCCATGGTTCTTACTATAACGGAAGAGGATTTGCATCAGTTTCACACCCATGGAGTGGTCAGCGCTTACAAGCGTTATGAATTATGGGAGCGTGATTTTTGTGAAAAGCTTCCGTCCTTTTTGAATGGTCAGCTGTCCTTTGTCTGCTCTATCAATTACAACGGAAAAATACGGTATGAGGATGATGGACACAAAAATAACCGCTATATTCTGGAAATTTTACCGAAGCTTTATTTTATTGATACGAACCGGAATTTGGCTTCTTTTCAGGAAGACCTGCTGATGTTTCAAAGGTCGGAAGAGCTTAGTACCTTGCGTTCCAACACATGCATGTTTGACGCAGCAAAGACCTGTAATCATTGTTTTAGCTGTATTGGTCTGATTAACCAGAAGAAACCGGAAGAACTGCAGGTGCATGAAACGGCAAAGCTGTTGGAGTACAAAATATACCAGTTAAATATCAGTGAATTTTCCAGAAAAATGAATGCAAATTACCGGAAAAATGGCGGAGTGGAGAATATTCTTTATTCATTGTCCTATGACACGGATAAAATGTTTTCTGTTGAAGCAGACGCATGGCACGAAGAACTGAAGCGGTTAAGCCCTGTGGAGCATCTTGGAAATGGTATGAAAAGCATTTACATGCTTTCGCTGCTGGAAACCTATATAGAGGATGAAAAACGGCTGCAAAGTATTATTATTGTGGAATATCCGGAATTATTTCTGCATCCTTCCCTGCAAAAGACTGCAAGCAAAATTCTCTATCGCTTATCAAAGAAAAACCAGGTGATTTTTACCACCCATTCCCCGAATATGGTTGCAAATTTTACCCGTGGTCAAATTTGCCAGATGGTTCTGGACGAGGAAGGATATTCTGTAGCCCGCCGGAACGCAGATATTGATGATATTCTGAATGATTTGGGCTATAGTGCAAATGATTTTTTGAATGTGGACTTTGTTTTTATTGTAGAGGGAAAGCAGGATAAAACAAGATTTCCCCTTCTTTTGGAAAAGTATTATCCGGACGTTTATGACAAGAGGGGGAATTTATCCCGCATTTCTATCATTACAACCAATAGCTGTACGAATATCAAAACCTATGCCAATTTAAAATATATGAATCAGCTTTATCTGCGGGACCAGTTTTTGATGATTCGCGACAGTGACGGGAAAAATCCGGAAGAGCTGGCAGCACAGCTTTGCCGCTATTATAGTGAGCGGAACAATGAAGATATTGACAAGCTGCCAAGGGTACGGAGGCAGAATGTATTGATTTTAAAATACTATTCCTTTGAAAATTATTTTCTGAATCCGGAAGTGATGGCGCAGATTGGAGTGATTGACAGTGTGGATGAATTCTGGGAGATACTGTTTGAAAAATGGAAACAGTATTTGCACCGGATAAAGAGCGGAATCCGGCTCGTGGAGGTTTTAGGGAAAGACATACAATCCATTGCGGATTTAAAAGAGCATTTTGAAGAGTTTAAAATATACATGCGGGGGCACAATCTGTATGATATTTTCTATGGCCGTTTTAAGGAACGGGAAAACGAGCTTCTACGCCAATATGTGGAGCTGGCGCCCAGGGAGGATTTTAAGGATATACTGGATGCCATTGATTCCTTTGTCTATTTCGACAGCCGCAGAAAGTGAGAGGGAATATAAAAAAAGAAGTTTTGGGGATGCTGCAAACATAATGAATCTCATTAATAAACAAAGAGTATGGTAATGGAAGGAAGCAGCGATTTGATTTTAATATAACGGAGGAAAATATTATGCCAGTTGCAAATGCGAAAGCTAAATTTAACTGTAGTGTTGAAAAGGTATGGAATATTGTCACATCCTTGACTGATTATGCATGGAGAAGCGACTTGAGTAAAATTGAGGTGGTTGATGAAAACCAGTTTATTGAATACACATCGGAAGGCTATGCAACCACTTTTACGATTACATTGACAGAAACTTATAAAAGATGGGAATTTGATATGGAAAATGCGAATATGAAAGGACATTGGACAGGTGTATTTTCTGAGATAAGTGGTCAGACAGAAATTGATTTTACAGAAGATGTTGAGGCAAAAAAAGTCATTATGAAACCCTTTGTAAAGGGATATTTGAAAAAGCAGCAGGAGCAATATATAGCGGATTTAAAGAAGGCGGTTGAAGAGAGTTAGGCATATGAGGCGTGACAACGCCTGAATGGTGATTTGCCTATCGGTTAATTTTTTTGAGTGAATGTTACAATCTGTTCAATTGTGAGGAAAAGCATTTTTTGATAAGATGAGTTTAGTAAAGGTCTTTGCAATAAATAAAATGCAGGAGGATGCTTTATGCAGATTGGTGAAGTGATTCGGAAATACAGAAAAAATAAAAATATGACACAGGAAGATATGGCAAAGCGTCTGGGTGTGACTACGCCCGCTGTGAATAAATGGGAAAAAGGAGTGACACAGCCGGATATCATGCTGCTGGCGCCTATTGCCAGGTGTCTGGATATTACACTGGAAACGTTGTTGTCCTTTCATGTTGAACCGACAGAGGAAGAAATTAACAGGATTGTCAGAGAAATTGATGAAAAATTCGATAAGGAGAGTTTTGATGCAGTGTTTCAATATGCCAAAACTCTCATACAGCAGTATCCCAACTGTAATCAGCTGATTTGGCAGTTAGCAGTGATACTGGACGCCAGATGTATGATGGATGGTGTTGCAAATCCGGATGCCTACGACAAACAGATTCTGGAATGGTATCAAAGAGCGTTAGAAAGTGGGGATGAGAAAGTACAGAGACATTGTGCCGATGCTTTATTTGGGTATTATACGAGGAAAGAGATGTATGATGAAGCAGAAGAATGTCTGAAATATTTTGAAGAGGGCAGCGCAGAGAAGAAGCGGATGCAGGCGGTCATTTATAGCAAGACAAACCGCATAAATGAGGCATACAAGGCTTATGAGGAAATAATCTTTTCCCATTATCAACTGTTAAATATGGTATTCGGCAGTCTCTATATGCTGTCCCTGCAGGAGGGGGATACCCCGCTGGCCCGGAAATATATTGAGAAGGAAAGCAGCCTGGCGAAGTTATTTGAAATGGGCATATATCATGAGACGTCCTGTAAATTAGAACTGGCAGTGCTGGATAAGAATATTCAGGAAACCCTTTCTGTTGCAAAAACAATGCTTGCTTCTCTGGAAGAAATATGCAGCTTCGTGGATTCGCCTTTGTATGCACATATGACATTTAATAAGGAATCCTATGGGACACTGGTACCAGGAATGCGTGAAAACTTGTTAAAGTGTTTTCAGGATGATGAGACATTTGGCTATATGGCTGGAAATGAAGAGTGGGAAGCGTTGATAAAACCCTGACAGCAGTTATTTTAACTAACTCTACGGTTCGTGGGTTCCATTTTTTCCAATTATTTTATAGGATGAAACCATTAAAGGAGGTGTGTGGTTTGGACCAAATTAAGATTGGAAAATTTATTGCAATGATGCGAAAGGAGCAATCATTTACACAAAAGCAGTTAGCGGAACAATTGGGTATTAGTGATAAGACAATTTCAAAATGGGAGACAGGAAATGGAATGCCAGAAGTTTCCTTAATGCTGCCGCTATGTGATGCACTGAAAATAAATGTAAATGAATTGTTATCCGGGGAACGGTTGACAGAGCACAATTATCACGAAAGGGCGGAGGAAAATATGGTGAAGCTGATTCAGGAGAAGGATGATAAGCAAAAAGAAGATAAGAAGCAGGTAATTGCAGTTACTTTGATTAGTGTTCTTTTGCTTATAGTTGCATTTGGTGTGATTTTAAATTTCCAAGTGACTAGTGCACATATTATTTTATTGTTTGGACTGGTTGGAGAGTTTTTGGGATTTGTGTGGCTGAGAGAAAAAAGAAAGGCAGGTGCTGAGAATGTGGCAGCACCAGTTTTATTGACAAGTACGTGTGGAATGATTATTTTAGTGGGGCTGGTTATGGTTTTCATATAAAGAGATGGCAGTTATTCTATTTGGCACTATATGAATGTGGGTCTTGCTTTTTCCATACAGGTATTTCATACATTCGTCTTAATGTTCTTGCTACCTGGCTGGTATCGTTTCGTTTTACTGTAATATCATATCGTCCTTCTATCGTTCCAAAGGTAACGGTTTTTTCAAGACCGGTCATTTCCTTTAAATAAAATAACATATTTTCTCTTTGGGCATTCTGGTTATAAATTTTAATATAAGAATATCCCGGATAATCTTTAGAAGGATAAAACAATATTTTTAGTGATTTGTCATACTCCTTATTTTTTAGTAAATGATAAAATGCCTGCATTTTCTCTGTCGTGTCCAATAACATAAAATATACAACTCTGGTATGTTCTGGTACTGGTGCTTTCACATAATTCCGGTAAGGTGATACATGAAGTCTATCAAACATTAGTTTTTCAGCCTCATTTTTCAATTCGTTGTAAAAAATCAAAAGGCAGTCATCCATAATTACATTAGAAAAACAATTCAATTTCTGCGTTTCCACAAGTTTTATAATTTCCTGTGAGGTCTCATAGGAAATTACAAATGCTCTTATAAAAGTATTGCTATTCATATCATAAAGTACCGCCCCATCCATAGCAATGATTGGCAGCCGGAGCCTTATGCCCGCTAAAACCTCCTGCAAAGAAGCAGGTGTTCTCATAGTGGATATGGTGAAATTTGCTCCGTCATCCAGAAGATAGTTAATTTCTCTTTTGCTGTAAATGGATAATTCTTCCTTCTTTGCAGTCAGAGTATCATCAATTCCGGATACAAACAAAATATCTCTCCGTTTTTTTGATGGAATATGAAAAGAATTAATTCCAATACCTATAGCAATACCAATCATTGTGTCCAGAACACGGTTTAGAACAAAAACAAAAGGCTCTTCATCACCTGCATGGATTACTACAATACTTAGGAATACTACACAGGAAAAATAGGAAGCATTTTGATGATGAAACATCAGGGTTGTCTGGATTATAGGAATGATTGTAAGTGCTACCAGCAAATCATATAATAGTTCATTCTGTATGGAAACCTGTGGCAAAAATTGTATTTTAATCAAGAGCACGAGCAATCCATAGAAAGCTCCTGTCAAAGTTCCGGAAGTTCTTTGCACTGCCATTTCTACTGTATTCTCAAAATAAGGACGGATGCACCAAAGTGCTGCTAGCATGGAGTAAAAGGGAATGCCGACTTTCCCCCTCAGCAGGTATATAACAAAACATAGCAAAACACTTAAGCTTGATTTCTGTATCCTGTGTCCTACAGGTGGTATCGTTATCTTTCGTAATTTTCCTTTCATAACAGCCGTCCTCCCAAATCTTAAAAAATCTATTCAAAAAAGGTGCTATTACATCAATCTATTTTGTAATAACACCTTCGTATTATTTATTATCTGTCTCTTATACACATCT